>NZ_RQHS01000018.1:0-300000 GCF_004770895.1 Leptospira dzoumogneensis
GATATAGGGATTATCCATCTTAAAGAACCCACTTGGTATTTTGCTATGTCGGATGGGATCGTTCCAGACGTTATGCAGCTCGTCAAAAACGGGATCGGTGGAAGTTACGAATTCGAATACACTGATTCCACCAAATTCGATAATACCGGTGGAGATGGTATTCCGGATTTGCCTGGAAGTTATAGAGTTTGTACAAAAATCACCGCAGATGATGGCTTTAGCAATCGGATCTTCAAAACTTATGAATATAGCAATGGGTATGCATTCTCCGCTTTTATAAATGGGAAAGTGGAAAAGGACTTTTTTGGGTTTGGGAATTTTACTCAGAAAGATCCGTATGGGGTAAAAACAACTCACTTATATAATAATGTTCCATATTCCGATTTCAGGATGAACAGAGCGTTGGGCGGAGCTGAAAAGGAATCTCATGTTATCGGCGCGGACAACCAGGATTATGGATCCAAAATCAATACATACGATATAAAAGTGGTCGATGCAGGAGGAGGACTTTCCAGCTATTTAGTTTTACCTGTAAAAACGGAAAAATTTCAGAAAGGAACCAAGACAATCTCGTCAGAAATCTCATTTCAATTTAGCGGTTACAATCTTACCAAACAAACCGGCTCGGAAACGGATTGGTTTGCAGATGGAGCTCATACAAGTACTACTCAAACTACGATTACCGATTTTGAAACCGTTTCTTCCACCAATCAACTTAGAGCAAAGAGGACAGTCTCTTTAGCTGGATCGGCGAATGAAACGACTGCAACCAATACATATGATTCTGTCGGGAACTTAATTAGGAAACAAACCAATTATACAGGTTCAGGACTTGCCGCTGTTTCTCCTAATATTACCGAATATACGTATGATCCTTTGGGAAACACTCTATCTGAAAAAAATGTAAGTGGGAATCCAGCAAGAGGAACGGAATATGTTTATGACAACGAACTCAAGATCTTCGTAACGGAAAAAACTAGCTTTGGAGGTTCTCTCCGATTCCGTACCCAATATCAGATCGATTATACTTCTGCTTTTGGTTCTCCTGTCCAAACCACAGATCCAAACGGAAACAAAACCTATTATGAATACGATTCCTATGGTAGATCAGTAATAACTAAAGTAGACACTGACGAAGGCAATAAGGTATTTGCGACCTATTCGTACAATTCTTCTTTTCCTTTAAGTGCAAAAAGTACATTGCCCTCAGGCGGCTGGGATCCCGATTTCGCTACAAGGTCTTATGTGGATGGGATGGGGCGATCTGTCTATACAGTCAAAACCGGCTCGGAAGGCAAAACAATTCGAACAGGTCGTATCGTTTATGATGGAGCAGGAAGAGTTTCCAGACAGGGGCAATCGGATTGGGCGGATTCCAGCGAGCTCGATCATTTCGCTCTGCATATGGAAGAAAAAAATCCTAGCATCTTTGAGTATGATGCTATCGGGCGACTCAGGTCTTCTACCTTGCCATTAGCCCAAGGAGAAACGAGTAATACCGTTCTCACAGTGACATACAATGATCCTTATGAAAAAATCGAGATCCACAGCTCTGGTACAAGAAAACGTACCGTTCAGAACGGCAGGAACCAATTACTATATGTAGAAGATTCGGGGGGAGATGGAATTGTTGCTCAGATAGGATTCTGTTACGATCTGGCTGGAAATCGAACCAAGAAGTCTGATCTGAATGATGGATCTTCTTTGAATTGTTCTGATATTTCTACGGGAATCAACCAAAAGGATACTTCCGGAAAGAACCAAACCTATTGGGCTTATGATGGATTTGGAAGAGTGAGGATTCAAAGCGATCCTGATTTCGGAGTAGAAAAGCGTGAATACAATGCTTTTGGCGAGATGACCAAGACTACCGATGCAATTGGTCGGATAACTACACTTATCTATGATTCGAGAGGGCGAATCATTACAAAGAGAATGCCGGAAGGGGAAATCTATTATACTTACGATTCCCGGTCCGGAAGCGAGAATGCTCTTGGTCAACTCGTTCTGGTAGAAGATCAAAATCAAACCAAAACTTTCAGTTATGATAAGTTAGGTAGGGTGAAAAAAGAAACGCGCTCCTTCAAAGAAATTCCGCTCAAAAATAGCGATCTGCCATATATTACGGAATATGCATACGACCTTCTTGGCAGAGTAACAAAAATTGATTATCCGGAACATCCTGTAAACCATTCCCGCCTTAGGGCCTGCTATTCCTACGGTAGCGCCGGATATATCACAGGGATTTCCGTGCAAGTGAATACAAACGGAATCTTACCGGGACTTTGTAATAAAAATATCGTAGAAAATATCACATACAATGAATTCGGTCAAACTTCTGCTTTCACACTAGGTAACGGAATCGAAACCCGATATTATTACGACGAGAAGTTGAGAATGATCCGATCCAACTCATCCGGAGTCGTGGACGGATATAGCGAGACACTACAAAACGCAGTCTATACTTTTAATAGTAAGAATAATATTACAAGTATTGAAAATACCGGCACCCGATACCAAACCAAGTATGATTTTGCTTATGACGGCCTGAGTCGACTCACGAATGCAGGCGGATTCTATACGGAACCCGGGGATGCGTATTCAAAAAAATACCAACAGAGTTTTTCCTATGCACAGAATGGAAACCTAACTGCCAAGAGGGTCCATAATCCTGCGGATGGGGCCATTACGGACGAAAGAGTTTACCAATACAATAATCACCAGGCTCGATATATCGATTCTTCTAAGTATGGAAGTGGCACTATTACTATGACCTACGATGCCTCCGGGAATATGATCACCCAGAGGGACCAAGTTTTAGATAAAACCAAACAAATGGAATATGATTCTGACAATCGTCTCATACGGGTAAGAGATGAGAATAATTATACTGTAGGTCGTTATTGGTATGATGATGGCGGTTTCCGGATCCATAAAAGCGCTTTAATTCCGAACGGAGCCGAATACAAACACCAGGAAATTCTGTATCCTAGTAAATTTTACGGCCTAGAATACATGGATGAAGAGAATGTTCTTCGATCCATCAATAATATTTATTTGAATGGTGTCCGGATCGCAGCTCTAAACGAAGAAGGAACTGCAGCTTATTATCTTACCGATCAGGTAGATTCGGTATCCCATGTATTAGACGATCAAGGGAAAACCCTTACTCGGATCCAGAACGATCCATATGGAGATAGTTTTGTCCAGAGAGGCAATCAGAATTTCTCTCCTAAATTTAACTCTCAGGAGCTGGACCAAGAGAGCGGTTTCTATTTTTATAATGCACGTTATTATGATGCGAGTATCGCGAGGTTCGTAACTGCGGATTCTATTATTGACGGGGAGGTTGATACTCAGGGCTGGAACCGTTATATGTATGTCCGAGGCAATCCGATCAATGCGAAGGATCCGACGGGGCATGAATCAGAAAGTCTAAAAGGGCAAAAGCCGACCGTTGACAAATCTGGAACGATTAATGTAATCGGTAGTAGTAGGGCTCCGACTAGAGGAGAAAAGGCTTGGGCTTTCACCAAGGGACTTTTTATCGGAGCGGTCGTCGGAGGGATACTCGGTTATGGAGCAACTGCATTAGTAGCTACCATATCAGTGGCTTGTCCCCCGCTGGGAATAGCGGTAGCATTTGGACTTTTTGCAACCGGTATGCTACTGGCGTATTCAGAGGGGAAAGCTCTGGTCCAAAATACGGATCAGAGTGGTCGACCCATGGGAGACCTTGAATGGTGGGAGCGAGCAGGAGGTTTAGTTGGTGGCGTTGGTGCTGGAACAGCGACGGCTAAATTTGCCTCAAGGTCTGCATCCGAAGTCGGCGGTAAAATTGGAAACGCAGCCAAGAATTTCTTCAAGAAGGCACCGAGCGAGCAGCCTGTAGGGGCTGGACCAGCAACTGGTCAAGCTGGAGAACCTTCCCAAAATGTTAGTCCTCCAGTTCCTGATTTCTATGGATCTGAAAAAGGAACAGCTATTCCAGGTAGTCAGAGAGTTATGGAAGCCGGATTTGAAAAAGCCGGAATAAAATCTACTCCTTCGAATAAAGGTGATGGTAAAATCTATAATGTCGATACTCCAAATGGTAAAGTGGAAGTTAGATCTATGCCAGGAGATAAAAATCATCCTCAAAGAACAGTAATATCTACTCCTGGTACAAATAGCCCTCGAACCATAGATGGAAAAACCCCTATGGGGACGAAGCGGGAGATAAAAAATGCGAATCATTTTCCACAAAATCCGTAAAGCAGAGACTTATGATCGACCGTAGTGGTATTTTAAAAGAGTGGTTGGCTAATATGACCATTGCCGCATTTGAGTATGCAGCCATGTTCAGAATCAGATTAGAAAGTAACGTGCGTATTCGTACGACACCGAATGTTTTATATTTGGAATTGAGATCACGAGCTTTCTTTGGGAGTTACACTGAGTGGACTAGCTTAGTCGAAAGTATGCCATATCCAGCTAGGAGAGGAGAGTTGGATTATCCAACTTTTGCATATCGCATCATGTTATGTATCGGGTCGGATATTATTAAAGTTGAAATTCTTGATGATGGTACTTTGGTATTACTTACTTCTGATAATGAAGAAATTACCATTTCAGGTATTGAGGATGTCTGGGAAGAAAGTTGGATATTAACTGAGTCAAGTGATTTACCAAATGCGAGTAAGAAGCAAATTATTTGCGATTCTCAAGGTGAAATTTCATTCTTTTTAGAATAATTTTTTTGGGAATTCGAAAAAGTAAATGGATCCCTTTTACGGATTCAAGTTTTATTTGAAGCTGTAAGCTTACGGATGTTGCTTCTGTGAAAAAACACTGACGGTTGGTGATTAAAATTAAAAGAGTCCTCAAGCCCCGGGTATTCGTCCGGACAGTCAAAAACCAAGATATTCGTCTCGGACAAAACCTGGAGAATACTATGATCCTGCAACTGGAAGAACGGGAACAAGGAAGGAGTTGGGCCATTTGGATTTAGACCCAGATTAATCAAAAATGAACGAAATTGAACAGTATGATTTTACAGACTGCTTATTAATTGATTTTGGAGTTGATAAGTTAATATCTTCAATTTATATATTAACGGAGGCGTATTATCCATTAACTCAAGAGGGTAAGCGAGAAAAAGGACTATTAAAGATAGTCTTTTCGTCAATAGGAGTAATTCAAATATTAAAAACAGAGGAATTTGAATTCGATATTAATCTTGCCTACGACCCTTCTGGTGATCACGTTAAGGCAAATGAAATTTATTCTATTAAGGTTTCCACTTTTAGAGACCAAATCTTTAACGGATCAGTCAACTCTGATATGCTTAAGATTGAATTACAATTTAAGAGTATGGAAATTAAGAAAATTGATTGGTAGTACCAGTTCTTTATATCACTTATCCTTCAGCGATGCGACCAGGTAATCGCGAACAGACTCACGTTGAGTTTCCGTCCTTGGATTAAATAAGTATGTATGGATTTCCAAGAACATTTCCGATTACATCGTTCCGAAATTTAATCTTAGAAAAACTGTCATTTTCTGTTAATCAAATTATTCTTATTTTTCAAAATGAGACGGTCATAACAATAGAGAGTTCAATTTCTATTAGAGATGCTCCTCCAATGTCCATCTATAATATTGACCCACAGACGGCATTTGAATTAATTAAATTAGTCGGTAATAATGTTGAAAGTAGTTTTTTAGAAGATGACGATAGGACTTTATCGCTGATATTTTCGAATAAAGAAAAGCTTAAAGTGCATGATGACAGCATAGAATATGAGTCGCTAAAGTTCAATATTGCTGGAGAAGAATTTATTATCTGAATGCAGAAAGAGATAAAAGATTTTAACCTTAGGAAGGATATGATCGAAGTTATCGATTGCATAAGCGACATCTAATTTGACTTTCAATTGTAAATAGTATTGCGGGTGCTGAACTTGGTAAAAATAAAATTGTTGGCTTAGACTATAAGCCGTTACCAAATGATAAGGCCGATATAATATCTAATGGTCACTAAGGTGAGAGAAGTAGAGCCTAAAGATTTATATTATCTATATTCTGATGCATTAAATAGATGCAGGATTGAATTGCTTTCTGCAGACGATGAGACAATTGAATATGAGATATTTGAAGAATTTGATATTGAGGCTGTCTCTTTTCTTCACCCCGAAGCATTAATGAAATTATTCCAAAGCGGATATATTTCGGAAGAAAAAATGAAGAAAAGTGAACAATTGCGAGAATTGGTAGATTCATTGCGTGAAAACGAGGAATGGTCACTGGAAAGCTTTCGACATTCAAAGAATTGGGTTGCGGTTTTGGAAATGGCGGAACAAATTAGGCGCCTTAAGTAAACTCAGCGCTTAAAAACTCTATATCAAACAATTACTATTCGCTTCTGCATTTATTTAAATGTCAGTATATCACCGATCTCGCGATGAGAGCTTAATGCTAGTGGGAAAATTCAGGAAAAAGAGATATTGATTGGACGGATCATGGAATTCCATCGAACCACTCCGACTCCCATTATTACGAGTATTTCGATAACCCCACAGAGGGAAGCGACAAAGAACTAAGATTAATTTCGAGTCCGACTGACGTATATAAACGTTATGCTGCTTCCAAGCTTGTTTTTCTTAGTGGGATAATTTTGAGAAAATCATTTTACATCATTCCGGAATACTTCAATTCTGCAAAATTAAATGAAAATCATACGTTTTATTAGCATCCTTTGCTTCGTTAGTGCTCAGTCTATATATGCCCAAACTAATAATCGAAGTTCTTTTTTCTTTGAATTGACTTACGGAGAAGGGCTCTCCTACCCGAATTCTAAACCTTATAAATATGATCCAAATGTCATGAATAAGGAAAATAGTTATAATAATCTGGATAATTCGATCGGAAACTATGTTTGGAATACCGGAACGGGTCCGGATAAAGCCGCGAGCCTTTATGCGTTTGATCATTCCCCGAAACAGAAAGTTACCGGTCAAAATTATTCGTTTCTTTTCGAGTATGTCTTTAAGAATGGAATTGGATTAGGTGCGAGCGTGAATAGTGCAGATTTCCAAGGTTCTAACCTGACGTTCTCCCGAGATTTAGTTATGCTTGGTGTTATTGCTCTGGATGATACTTACGGAAACGGAAATTTGACTCAAAACGAATTAAAAAATATTCAGATAAATTCTCCATACTATACATATCACCAGAATGATCTTTTGAAAATGAGGACATACGGTCTGAACGTTGCATATCATTTTTTGGAAAATTCTACTTTTGATCCATATATTCGCTTTGGATTGGCATATGGAAATGAAACAACTGGCAACGCTAAAGTAGTTCAGTCTACAGTTTCGGTCGGAACAAGATATATATTCGGCCAGAATTTTTATCTCCTGGTGGAACTTTCAGGAAATAATTACGACGGGTACTCGAAAGCGACTGGAAATTTTGGTCAATACTTTGGGGGAAAAGAGGCTTACGCTTGGACTTTGCAGGAATACAATGGCAAGGTCGGTATTGGGGTTAAATTATAATATTATAAATCAATTAATGATTCTATTTAGTAATATAAGCCGAAAGAAATTCGAGTGCTTATATCATATGATTTGGAAATAAAAATGAATTCCTGGAATCGGGCCTTACACGCAAAGTTTATGAAATTTATCACTATAACAATAGTAACTATTTTGATTTCCTGCAGATCAACAATTGGTATGGGTATCTTCGACCCCAAACCAAATCCTCCTTACGAGAATCAATCGATGAAAATATTAGAGATTGAAATTGAGGGCAATATTGAGAACAGACCGTTATTAATTGTAGATCTAACTTCTGATCCATTCAACAAAGTTGAAAAAGTACAGAGGATCGAGTATTACAAAGAAATGTATATCGAAAGTAAATCGATCCGTTTGGAGATTCCAGCTCAGGCCATTTATGGTAGGATACAGATCCTGAATGGTACCTGGTATCCTCTTATTTTCTATAATCAATCTGGATTAAGCATGCTATTAGGAGTTGAGAAAGGAATTCTTGGGTCGAGATATCAAACCGGTTATGAAAAACGAGGATCCTGTTCAAATGAATATCGGAACGTTTACAAGTGTCCTGCGCTTTGGGAAAATGGAGGAGTCAGTAAGGCGATAAAAATAAATATCTCGGAAGAAAGAAAAATAAATAAACTTCTTACTTTCGTTATCTATGTGGATACAGCGATAGTTTATTTTTGGACGGGAGTCCCCATTCCTCTTTTCGGTTTTTTGGGGACAGAAAATGAAGTTAAAGTGACTGTAGAATAATTTAGTATTATAGAGGCTCATTCTTTGCGAGTCTGGAATTTTCTATAGGTGAAAATTCCTACAATTTCAAACCCTGATCCCATAAGATTAGGGAAGCTACGATCAGCGCAAAATAGCCAAAACCGCTTTTCAAAGATCTTTCACTCATTTTGTGTGAAAGTTTCTGCCCTAAAAACATTCCAGCAATTCCAAATCCGCAAATGGTTAGAAGTAACGGACAATTTTCAGTTTGCACTGATCTAAAACTGATCCCGAAACCGAAAAGAGAATTTGCTGAAATAATAATAAGTGATGTTCCTACCGCCTTTCTGATCGGAAAATTAAGTAAAATTATAAGGGCAGGAATGATGAGAAATCCTCCTCCTGCTCCTAGGAAACCGGTGATCATTCCGACCATCAATCCTTTGGTACAAATCAATAGTAAGTTCGCAGATCGTGTATTCGGTTCGGTTGTTTCTATAGTAAGAGAGTTACTCGAGTGGATCATTGCCCAAGAACTATATAGCATAATGATCGAAAATAGGATCATTATAAATAGAGGTTTTGTTAATATGATCCCAAAATTAGAAATTAATATATTTGGAATGGAAGGAAGAAGTAAGTTTCTCGCAATATAAATCCCTAAAAAACTCGGTACTGCGAAATACATTCCTATTCTTATATTTGTATTTCCCTTTTTGACTTGGATGATTGCTCCGGTTAAAGCCGATATACCTACTATAAAGAGTGAGTTTGTAGTGGCGAAAATCGCATCTTGTCCGAAAAAATAGAAAAGTATGGGAACTGTGAGGATAGAGCCTCCTGCGCCGATCATTCCGAGCATAGTTCCCATGATAAAGGATGATATATATCCTAAGATTAGCATTCGATTATTCTAATTTACTTTTCAAATTCGTTTTCCGATCCAAGAACGAAAATAATAACATTCCTGAAATGATACTTATAAAAACGATAAGCGGTCTTGTTTCAAAACTTGCAAGAGTGGTGACTGAAACGGTAGGACAATAGCCTCCCAGTCCCCAGCCAATCCCAAAAATCAAACTTCCGATGATCAATGCGGGAGTGATCTCTTGTCTAGTTGGAATAAACCAATCCTTAGAGAACATTGGGGTTTTTCTTTTTCGTATCAATTTATAGGTGATAAAATGAACTCCAACTGCCCCGGCCATTGTAAAAAGAAGAGTAGGGTTCCATTTTCCGAATATATCTAAAAATCCTATTATGTTTGCAGGTTGTAAAATTCCCGACAGGCCTAGGCCGATCGCGAATAATAAACCTACGATCAAGGCTCCGATATTATACTTCATATATATAGCCCTGTTTTTCTGAGTAATACTACTGCTGCCATTCCAGCGGCCATGAATACGATTGTTGCAACTATAGATCTTGGAGATACTCTACTTACTCCACAAACTCCATGCCCACTTGTGCAGCCTCCTCCTAACATTGCGCCGAATCCGACTAGTATCCCTGCAATTGCTCCTATCCATGAGTTTGTTTGTAGTTCCGCCGCCAAAAGTTCCGGTGCTGTGACTTTTAAAGAAAGACCACCTATAAGTAGTCCTGCTATAAAATACCATCTCCAAGCTAGATCTCCTTTGGTAGGAACGAGAACTCCATATACAATACTGCTGACTCCTGTGACTCTTCCGTTCCATAAAAGCATTAAGGAAACGGCGATACCGATCACCACTCCGCCTGCGTAACCCATTGCCCATTCTATTCCCATTTTTTCTTCTCCTTAGGTGGTAACTTTTTATTCCAATTCAGTATTTTTGCCGCATCTAGTATTTGCGGGTAATGCTAAGTGCATTTTTGTAGGAGTTGCGAATTGTAATTCTTCCATGATCTTTTTGAATTCTTCCTTTGAACGATTTACTCCTATTCTTGGATTAAATTTTTTTTCTAATCCGATCGTTGTGCTAGTTAAACCGTGATAATCATGTGCCGGATAAACTTTAGTTTCGTCCGGAAGGTAGAACAACTTTTGAGTGATGCTGTCATACAACTTAGAAGCGGAGCCTTCTTGGAAATCCGTTCTGCCCGTTCCTCGGATCAAAAGTGAATCTCCTGTAAATACCATTCCCTCGAATAGAAAGCTCATACATGCGCTAGTATGTCCCGGAGTGGTGATCGCTTTTATATTTTTGTTCCCAAGCGGTAGAATGCGCCCGTCTTCTAATAGAATATCCACACAATCGATTTCTGTAAGTGCACTTGCGGCCGTTTGGGCCATAGTGTTTTTTCGGATCTCGGATGCTCCAGTGATATGATCTGCGTGGATATGAGTTTCTAAAATATACATTAAATAAAGACCTAATTCTCGGATCAGTTTTAGATCTCTATCCACGGTTTCCCGAACTGGATCTATAATTGCCGCTTCCTTGGTTTCCATATCGGCGATCAAGTAAGTGTAAGTAGAAGATTGGGATTCGAATAACTGGTAAAAAAGAATATCTTTCATTTTTATATTTTACCCTTTGTAACGTGCATATACATCAATATAGTACATTTCCATTTTTGGTTCTTGTATAATCCTGCATACGATTGGAAAAAATTTTCAGAGGTAATCGGATTTTTAGGGATTTTGCAGGATTATACAAACATCGGAACTTTTTCCATCAGTCGATTAAGTGAATGAGAGTTGAGATATGAGAACAAAAGAACGAGACAAACTTCACAAAGATGGGCTTATCAATTTTTCGATGGCGTTTACTGCAGCTGGATTTTTATGGAGCCTTTTATATTTTATATTAGGTTTTCCCCAATCGGCACTGATCCCCGGAGGTTATGCTGTTTTAAGTTTATTAAGCCTGTTTTTTGTTTTTCTTTCAGGTAAGTATTTGGCTTTTAGATTTCTGCAATTTCTTTTTATCCTAATACTTCCTGTACTTTTGCAATTAAGCTTAGGAGGTTTTGAAAATTCAGGAGCGGTGATTATTTGGGCCGTACTTTGTCCGCTTGGAGCGCTTTCTTTCGCTCCTATCCGTCAAGGTTTGGTCTGGTTCGGATTATTTCTGATCGTTTTGGTTTTAACGGGACTCGCAGAATTTTATCTACATCTACCTGTACCGAAGGTGGAGCGAAATATGCAAATATTGTTCTTTGTGATCAATATTATAGGAGCAGGAACACTTACTTTTTTCAGCTTATATTATTTTATTTCCAAGAACAAACAAGAGCATGATAGAGCTGAAAATTTACTCCTGAATATTCTTCCGGAACCTATAGCGGAAAGATTAAAACGAAATCCGTCTACCATTGCAGATGGATACAAAATGGTCTCTATTCTATTTGCGGATATTGAGAATTTCACGGTGATCTCCCAAAAGGTATCTCCCGAAACTTTGGTACATTTTCTGAATGATGTGTTTTCCCATTTTGATCTTCTGGCTGAAAAATACGGAATGGAAAAGATCAAAACGATCGGAGATGCATATATGGCAGTTTCAGGTATCCCGATTTGGAATCGTGATCACGCTGAAAATGCAATGAAAATGGCTATAGAAATGCAAAAGTTTGTTAAGACTTTACAGGATCCTTCCGGAAAACCTCTGAGGATGAGGATTGGTATCCATTCCGGACCTGCCGTTGCAGGTGTGATCGGTAAGAAAAAATTCGCATACGATCTTTGGGGTGATGCAGTGAATACTGCTAGTAGATTAGAATCTCATGGTGTGCCGGGCAGGATCCAGATCTCTGAAACAACTTACGATCTACTTGAAGATACTTCTCAGATAGAAATTCGAAGATTAATAGATGTGAAAGGTAAGGGAGAAATGAGGACCTATCTTAGTTACGAATAGAAGAATAGCCTAATATTTTTATTAGGTATAGAATTGTTAAGCTTCTGCGTAACTTGCTGGTACTTCTATAAATGATTTTAGATGTCTTGTGCTTCTGAATATTTCCGAAGGAGGCAATCCGAATGTGGCTCTAAAGGTCCGAGTAAAATGAGCAGAGTCGAAAAATCCTGCACGATGTGCAGAATCCGTATGGCTCATTCCGTGCAGAAGTGAATATACCGTTAACTTAAGTCTGAACCAAGTGCGAAAAGAATGAAATGGGATGCCGATCTCCTTCTTAAACTGATGCTCTAAATTGGAAACGGACATACCTGCAAATTCCGCCAGATCTTTTGCTGAATGATCTTCATGAGGCATCGTGGTGATCAATTCCACTATTTTTTGGATACGTGGATCTATCATTCTAATATTACTCTCTACGATCGGCGGGATCTGATTCAATAATTCGAATATTGTCGCCTCCGAGTCTGGATCGGTAGACAGGACTTGGTTGATCTTGGAGAATAATTGTTCTTCTTCTCTTAAAGAAATAAAAATACCATATGTTTCACTTTCTAAATTGGATGCTCTTAAGGATTCATAATTGGGACTGCTTAAATCCATAAAGAGCAATACGCAATACTTTCCTGAAAATCGAATGGAATGATCCACCATAGGCGGGATGAGTGCGGAACGAAAACTGATCCAATCGGAATCATTTAAAGAAACTTGGAATTCTCCATCTAAACTAATACAAACTGTTGCAGCGGCTCTTCGACGCAGGGTTAGGTCGGGAAGATGTCCTGCAAACAGGCAGCGACTTCCCCAAATACAAATCCTTTCCTGTCGATCGAGTGGCTGAGAATTAATTTCCATAAGTTGCAGAATTATACAAGGAGCTTTCATCATCTGCAAATATAATCATCCTGTCACTGAGAATTTATTCTGCCTGATATCGGGTAGAAGGTCGGAAAGAACATACTACTTTATAATAGGATTTACACTTACATGATAAACCAGGCTTTAGGATCCAGAACGGAAAATCCGAACAAAATATTATGGGAGAAGGGTGATTTTACTGAGATAGCTTCTTTGATGCGCCAATCTGGAGAAGAGCTCGTAACTCATCTTGGAATAATGTCAGCGTTGAAAATTTTGGATTTAGGATCAGGAGATGGAACTACTGCGATCCCACTTGCGAGAACCGGAGCAGAAGTGCTTGGGATAGATATTGCTAAAAATTTAGTAGAAGCCGGCAACAGAAGAGCAAAAGAAGAAGGTCTTTCCAATTTAAAATTTAAAGAAGGAGATGCATGTAATTTAGAAGGAGTCCCGGATCATTCTTTCGATCTAACTCTTTCCATATTTGGCGCTATGTTTGCTCCCAATCCGTTTGATGTTGCAAGTGAAATGGTCAGAGTTACAAAACCTGGCGGTCGTATTGTGATGGGGAATTGGATCCCAAACGATCCTAGTTCATTTGTTTCTCAGTTATTAAAGATAAGTGCTTCCTTCTCACCTCCACCCCCGGAAGGTTTTGTAAGTCCTATGACTTGGGGAATGAAAGCATATATTATGGATTATTTCGCTAAGGCAGGAGTAAAAGCGGAGAAAATTTCCTTATTGAAAGACACATATAATTTTATTTCTCCGAATAAAACTCCTGAAGATTTGATAGAGCTGCTCGGAAAATTTTACGGTCCAACAATGAATGCTTTCGAAGCGGCCTCAAAGAATGGAAAACTAGAGGAACTAAGTGCACAACTGATAGAACTCGCAAATTCGCAGAATCGAAGTGCAAATATTGGGATTTCGATTCCTGCTACTTTTTTAAGAGTGATTGTGGACCTATAACCAGAAAACCTATATCGGTTCTTCTATCTTTCT
The DNA here is from genome assembly GCF_004770895.1 of Leptospira dzoumogneensis. Taxonomy (NCBI): domain Bacteria; kingdom Pseudomonadati; phylum Spirochaetota; class Leptospiria; order Leptospirales; family Leptospiraceae; genus Leptospira; species Leptospira dzoumogneensis. The sequence goes on from NZ_RQHS01000018.1 coordinate 13,979, forward strand.
CTTTTATAAAAGATGTATTTCGCAAATTCTGCGGAACCGATATAGAATACTACTATTCCAAGTAAGTAGCCATAGAACAATAATGGCAAACGGCCGAAGCCGAATGTTTCCGCTAATGGAAGATAGGGGATTGAAAATACGAAACCGATACAGAGTAAGGTAGCACTTAAGAGTAATTTTCCAGGTTTGCTTCTGTAAAATACGTTTTTAGTTCGGATCACTAATACGATCAGACTTGCGGAAACCACTGATTCTATAAACCATCCGGTTTGGAATTGGGTTTCGTTCGCCCCTAATCCGAATAGTAGTAAGCCGAATGTAGCGTAATCGAAAAGTGAACTTAAGAAACCGAACACCAGCATAAATCTTCCGATAAATTTGATATCCCATTTACGCGGACGGATGATCCAATCTTTATCCACTTCGTCGGATGCGATTGTCATTTCGGGTAGATCGGTCAGCAAATTCGTCAATAAGATCTGTTTTGGCAATAGTGGGAGATAACTTAAGAATGCCGAGGCTCCCGCCACGCTGAACATATTTCCGAAGTTTGCGCTTGTTGCCATAAACACGTATTTCAAGGTATTAGCAAACGTTATACGTCCTTCTTTAACTCCATCCAACAAAACTGCTAAATCTTTTTCTAATAATACGATATCCGCTGCTTCTTTAGCGACATCCACAGCAGAGTCCACGGATATTCCCACATCTGCGGAGTGGAGTGCGGAAGCGTCATTGATCCCGTCTCCAATATATCCTACCACATGGCCTGCTTTTTTGAGAGCTAATATGATCCTTTGTTTTTGATTCGGTTCTATCTCAGCAAATACATCCGTTTCTTCCGCCTTTACCCTTAACGCTTCTTCTCCGATACTTTGTAGTTCTTGGCCGGTAAGTACAGTTGCACTGGAAATTCCGACAGACTTTGCGACCTGCTGCGCGATCCATCTATTATCTCCTGTGATCATTTTTAGACGAATACCCAAGTCTCCTAGGTTACGGACAGTGTCCTGGATTCCTACTTTTGCGGAATCTGAAAAAGCTACGAATCCTATAAAGATCATTGAAGATTCGATCTCGTAATCGAGCGGATCATTCTCTCCAATCTCCTTAATGGAGATCCCGATCATACGATACCCTTGCTGGCTGAATGTTTCATACACTTGTTGGATGGACTCGATTGCTTCTGAAATGGGTTGGATACATCCTTCCGAATCCAAATACCGATCACAAATTTCTAATAATGGAGTGCATGCTCCCTTACAGATTGCAGTGCGTTTCCCATCTATTTTTACGACTACAGTGATCCTTTTTCTATGAAAATCATAAGAGAGTTCCCCCGATTTGGAAATTGTATCAGGTGAGATCGGCCATGCCTTACTAATTGCTAGATCCATCGGGTTTTGGAAACCGCTCTGCAGGTTAGAGTTAATGGATGCAAATTTTAATACGTTTTGATTTTGATTTCCATTCGGATCAACACTTGTATGAACTTGGATGACTCCTTCCGTTAATGTTCCTGTTTTGTCAGAACATAATACGTCCATACTACCGAAGTTTTCGATTGAGTTCAGACGTTTTACGATCACCTTTTTTTGGCTCATTTGTTTGGCGCCCTTGGCCAAATTTATATTGATGATTGCGGGTAATAATTGAGGTGTGAGTCCAACAGCAATCGCTAATGCAAATAAAAAGGAATCTAAGATCGGTTTTTCTAATAATATATTGATACCTAAGATTACCAATACTAAGCCTAAGGTGATTTCAAGAAGAAGGTTACCGAATTTGCGGATCCCTTTTTCGAAATCAGTTTCCGGCTTTCTTTCGTTCAATCGTTTATAGATCTCTCCGAATTGAGTATGTTTCCCTGTTGCATAGATGAGAGCTAAACCGGAACCGCTGACTACATGAGAACCCATGTACAATAAATTCGATCGTTTTGATAATGCGGTTTCTTCGGGTAATAGGCCGGGGGTTTTTTCTACCGGAAATGTTTCTCCCGTGAAAGCAGCTTCATCCAAAAACAAACGATCTGAATCTATAAGATAAGCGTCTGCAGGTATTATATCTCCTACTCTTAATCGGATCAGGTCCCCTGGAACTAAGGATTGTGAATCCAGTTCGGCTTCTACATTATCCCGGATCGTAGATGCGTTTAATCGAACCATGGACAATAAGGAATGGAGTGAATCGCTTGCACTTTTTTCCTGCCAGTAACCCAGGATACTACTCAATAAAACGATACACTGGATGATGATCCCATCTGTAGGATCGCTTAGGAACCAGGACAATGCGGACGCAAAAAGTAAAATGATCGTGATCGGGTTTGCAAATTGCCTTAGGAATAATACGATCCCGCCAACCTTTTGGCTGGAACCGAAACTATTTTTCCCATAAGTCCCTAATCGTTTTTTGGCTTCGGATTCGGTGAGACCATTTGGCCCGGAACCGATTTCAGAAAAAATTTTCTCAGAGGTATAAGTCCAGTAATTGGCGGGGGAGGTCTTCCGGGATTCCATTCTCTTAGGTTGAGATCCCTGGATTCTTAGAAAAGTATTAATTCATTCGTGAAATCTCCTCCGCCGTATCGATCTAGCGGAGGAGAGTTGATATTTATTACCTATTTTGAATGGTAACGTTCTCAGTCTTCACATAAGAAGTGTCAAACCACCATGCGCGGACTTCCATAGGGCGATCCGCTTTGTCAGGTGCGATATTAAAATCTAATGAGAAGTTAGTGTATTGGCCTGGCCCTGCAAACTCGTTTCTGTAAACGTCTCTTCTCGCCAATACATCCTGGCCGTCATAAACGTCTATAGTCACGATCTTATCGTTATTCGCGTTAGTAACATCTACTAACATACGGAATACGGCACGTTTGTTACCGGTTCCCCAGCGGCCTCTGTCATAAGGACCATAGATAATATGGTCCGCCCAATGATCAGCTGTGGTTACAACCCAAGCATCACCTTCTGCGAAACCGGTGCGATGAGAAAGATTTTTTGCCTTATACACTAAAGGTAATTCTCCGCTCAATGGAGAAGAACAACAAAGTAGTGCAGCTCCTCCTCCGTCTCTTTGAGCAACCCCGGCTACGTATTCAGTATCAGCACATTGGCCTTTGTAGGAACCTGGAGCCCAGTCTCCGCCTCTTTGAGAGGAACGGCTGTCTCCTCTATCGAACCAGATCGTGCGGCAAGAGTTAGCAAGAGGGACCTTACTATGAGCACAAAGGATACCGCTTGTTCCCCAGGAGTGTTTAGTCGCTCCTGCAACATAGTAGTCATTCGGACATTCGTACTTTGTAAATCCGCCTGCCCAATCTCCTGTGCCATGGTAACGAGTACCAGTCTCATACACTGCCTGCACATTAATCGCACGGTCAGCATGCCAAAGTTTTCCGTATTTTGTATCACTACAAAGAGCTCTTTGGTCTCGGCTTAAACCTAATAGACGTTCTCCGTCAGGACAGGTCCCTTTGTTTGCGCCAGATAACCAATCGTTATCGATCGTACTTACGTTATCATCTACGCCGTTAAAACCGATCTTGGTCAAATGATCCACATAGGCAACGGACCCGGTTTTACCATTGGAAGCAAGAAGGCGATCCATATGTTCATCACGCCAATTCCCTCTTTTGGTTTGGGACCAATCGGAAGTTACAAGTCCCCATTCGTCTTCACCGTTCAGAGGCCAGAATGCGAAATCAAGATCCTTCTCGATCAAATAATCCACGAGTCTTTTCAGCCATTCTCTATCCGCAGGATTTGTTTCTCCCGGAGAAGCTCCGAATTCACTTACCCAAACAGGAGCAGTAGTGACCGCGTCCGGATCGGTTACATATCCCCATTCGTCCGTGATAGTGTTTCGGAATGTATTTAGATCCATATCCTTGTATTTGATATTTCCGCCGGATGTTGCATCGTCACCGTTATGTTTAGGTCCGATAAATCCGTAGTTATGAGCGGCATAAACCAATTTGTTTACATTACGAATATGGACTTGAAGATCTCTAACAGGTTTTAGGTGAGGGCGTTCTCCTGAACCTAAGATCGGGATCGCTCCCCACCAGTTGATACCTTCTACAACGATGACCATATCAGGGTTAGCACGTAAGATATCGTTGCCCGCTTCACCGGCAGCCTTACGCCAATCGTCCGTATTATTCCAGCCCCAGTTAGGACTATTAGGAAGATGAGTATCGTTAAAACGTTGTGTGCGCACTTCGTTCCTAAGATCCGCAGCGGCAACTAACTTGTTGTTCTTATAACGATTTACTAAGAATACCCAATCCGCTTTCCACATTTCAGGAGTTTGGTTATAAGCGAAGGAAGATCCTGTATGGTACCATTGACCGTTATAGTCGAATCCGCAGCACCATTCTGAAAAAGTAGTATGGTTATTTAAGACCACTACGATCCCGGCTGCAGTCAGAGCGGCAACAGTTTCATCATAGATCTGTAATGCTGTCTTGCCGAAAAATTGCGGGTTAGCAGCCACATAATCGTTCGGAACGATATTCGTATCATGGAGCATTATATTGGAAAAAGGCAAACGAACCGAGTTGAAGCCCCATTCCTGGATCAAAGAAATAATATGAGAGATAGGTTGTTTGTCCAAGCCTCCCACTACCTGACGAGTATCACTCGCTCCGTACCAGTTCACCGCTTTCAATTTGAAACGGTTATTATTCGAATCCACGATATATCTACCGTTTGTGCTAAGAGGAACGACCGGAGGAGTGGTCGCTACTGCCAAAGACATCACGGAGCGGTATGCGGACTTAGCCGATTTTGGAAGTGAGAAAGGTAAATACGCTTGGTCCGTTTCGGGGGAGCAGCTTGCTAATATAGTAAAGACCACCGAAACAGAACAAAAAATTTTCATTTTCCTTCTGTTAAACATTTTAAATTCTCTCCATTGAATTCCCAAGTCAATCACGGATTTATCTGTATATGTGGGGATATTAAACAGGACATACTTATATACCGTTTATTTTTTTCCAAGATTCTATTCTATATTGAATGTTTTTTCTTTTTAAAGCGTTCGTTATGATAAAAACATTGAACGAACAGTCCATATATTTAAAGTCTATTTATTACGATCTGCTTGTTGTATTATAAATTCTTAATGTATATGGAGTGATATCTTGGATGGTTTTATTAGAACTGGTTCAAGTGGCTTTTAAAATATTGGGGCGCCTCCTCGCGAAATGCCAGTGTGTTTATATGAAAAATTGGTTATCGCTCGGACCGGGCTATTCGCTTCCATCTGCGCCTCACCACTATCGTGTTGCGGCGCAGGATGACGCTACTATCCCTGGCGCGGATCCTTTTACCAGGGGACTTATCCTCACTCGTTTAAGATTTGTATCTTTCCACCCGTCATGTTCTTGCTATAATAAGAATAGGCTTCCGCAGCTTCTTCTAAGCTGAATTGTTTTTGTATCTTGGGCCTAAAAAGTCCGTTCACATTATTGATTACTTCCCTAGATAATCTGAATCTCGAAAGTAAGGAGAGTGAATTTATATAATATTCAGTTTCGAAAAATTGGATCTTCCAGCCATTAAATAGCTTCTGAGGCTGAAATTGGACTGGCCCTGTATTAAAATAACCGTACATACATAGTGTGGATCCTTGTGGCATGGAGCGAATGAGTGTGAGAGGCATATCTCCGCCTATACAATCGAAACCATAAGTACAATTGACTTCTTTGCATAGATCGGTAAGATTTTTTTCAAAATCAGGATCCGATTGGTTCAATACATAAGAAGCTCCTTCCTCTTTGCATATTGCTACCTGTTCTTCTCTACGAACGATCGCGATACTTTTTAGTCCGTAAGTATGAGCGACTCTCATTGTCATTCTTGCGACAGCACCCGCTGCAGCGGTAATAAAGAAATATTTGGAACCGGAGGCTTTGGCCCATCTCGCCATTCCGACTCCAGTGATAGGATTCGCAACAGAGGAAGCTGCTTCTTGGAATTCCAAGTCCTTAGGCAATACGATTAATTTTAATGCGTCTGCCAAAACGTATTCCGCAAACATTCCGAATTTACTATAAAAGGCGACTCTCTTTCCTATCCTTGCCCAGCCGGCAATACCTCCACCGTTTGCAACGACGGTCCCTGCACCTTCGAAACCAACTCCTCTGGGATAAGGATAATCTAAAGTAGAACTATATACTCCTTTGATATGATATAGATCGTTCGGGTTCATAGAACCTCGATTTACTTTTACAAGGACTTGCCCAGGCTTGGGTTTAGGAATATCTACCAACGTAAGTTGTAGATATTTTTTGATCGCATTCGGATCGGAAAGTGCTCCTTCAGGAAGAGGTCCTAATTGTCGTAGAGCTTTCATTTTGGAGGGAAGATTCTTTTTCATGGATTCCTTTTCGATATTCTATTTTTATTGGGCCAATAAGAACAAATTTCCGTCGATGTCTCTTAGGATTGCGGACTCATTTTCCTTCTCACTGATAAGAGTTCCTCCTTCTTGGATCACTTTATTCACGGCGGTTTTAAGACTCAATACACGGAAACCGGTCGCGACTCTTCCTGTATCAGATTTATTTAATGGACTATCGGAGGAGAATTGATTGTAAGTGAAAATTTCGAAGGTAGGACCTCCCGCGCTATATCCTGGAAGTATGATATGTCTGCCTTTTACTTCCGCATTTTGTATACCTGTTAAGTTTTGAATAAATTCTCCCTTATAGTTCCTTTCAAAACCGGTGCTAGTTGTATTCAATACTCTGGTATAAAATGAAAGTGTCCTTTCCCAATCTTTAGAGTTAATATTCACGTGAAGGAATCGAATACTGTCGGTCTTCGGAGGGGATAATTTAAGCTGTATTCTTATTAAAGAATTTAAAGTACGATACAATGTAAGAGGAGTAAAAGGTGTCGGAAAGGGAAGATGGATCTCGAATACAGTCCCGTCCGGATCTGTTCCATAAATTGCAGGAACTTTTTCCAAATCCTCAAAGCTGCTGATAATTTTGCCTCCATTCTTTAGGATTTGTTTTATAAGGCCTGGGATATCGTCTGCCTCAAAACAAATATGTGCATACCCAATATCATTGGCGGAAGGAAGTTTAGAATTTTCTTTCTGCCCTTTAAAGATAGTGAGCAGGGGGCCCTGGTCCTTATAATCCGGAGTCTTAAGAGTGATAGAAGAACGATTTGAATTTTCAAGATCCCATTTCGGATCTGATCCTACTTTTGTTGCCCTAAATACATTCCGGTAAAAGTCTGAAAGTCGTTCAGGATCCGGACTATTTACGATGATTGTTTCAAAAGTAAAATTGGTATTTTTAGTTTTATGATACTCGCTTTGAGAAGCGGTAACCGAATACCAAATGGAAAGAACTAGGGCTAAGATCCCAAGTATAAGTAGTGATTTTTTCTTTCTTGGCCTATTTCTCATCTAAACGAATTCCTTTTAGATGAGAATACACGGATCCATTCTTTAACGCTTGAATGAATCCGGTATATGGATGAAAAATCTAAAAATTAATGAGGTTACTTATTTCAGTCCGCTTCTCACATAATTACGGATATGGGAGCCTACACTTTTCATATGATCCGTAATTGTGGAATCCAGATCTCCTAAAAATTTTCGGTTGATCTCCGGAAGCAGTTTCCCTTCTGAAAAACCGTTTAGCAGATTGGACTCATCTATAAGAGTATCGATCTTATCCGAAAGATCGTAACTTTGTTTGGTTACAGTGTCCACGATATAGGAGTTATCATATTTACCGTAACTATTATCCAGATCGGTTTGTTTTACGCTTACGATAAAAGGATGATTTAGGTTTTTGTTAATATAAGCATTTCTTAATGTGCTGAAATGGTATTTTTCGATAGTGGTATGTCTACTGGAAATCCTTTCGATTGCCTCGTTTTTGGCGGATTCAAATCCTAGGATTGCTTTTATATTGATCCAAAGCATACTGATCGTTCCGAAATTCGGGAGAACTCTGGAATGATACGGTTGTGTTAGATCCACAACATAATGCATTCCCCAGCCTAAAAACCGATATCCCCAATATGGATGACCTGTCTCAAAAGCATAACGAGAGAGTGTCATGAACTGGTACACTCTGTATTTAGGATAGGTGCGGGTCAGAAATTCTGCAGCCGCAAATATGATGGGAGATTCATGGTAGTAACCTATATGAAATGGAACTTGGGTCGCATAATAGATCTTAGGATCCCCGAAAGATTGTATTCCAAAACCGTAATCTTTTCCGAAACTCTCTCCATTGTCTTCGAATAGATTCAGGTCTAGACCGAAATCGGGTTCGTCACCTGCGGTTGCCAGCACTTCGAGCGGGCTTACAAGTTCTCCTATTCGAATATCATAAAATTCGTAATCTTGTTTTAGATCCTTCTCTCCATAGATGCTTACAGTCATCGGATCCGATTTTTTTGCAGGAAGAGCATTCCCTGGAAGATTTTGTAAAAAATAACCTAACGGTGTTCCGGTATTCAGCCTAAGTGCTCTTAAAAAATGATTACGGATCGTTTTTCTATCTCCACCTTTGAAGTAGAGTACTTCCGGAAGAGGTGCAGTTTTATCGTAATTTAGATTTGCTTCCTTCTCCAGATCCCTCATAAGAGGGATAAGTTTGTCTTGTTCTTTAAGTAAAAAATCTTCTAGGGATTCTACCTTTACCTTAGGTGCGGATACTAATTCCGGCATAACTTCGAGTGCAGGTCGGTTAAATAAGAAGTGATTCCACCATGCTTCCGCAGGTGTAGCGAATAAACTAAGAGAGGCAATACAGATTAGACTAGAATAATATTTGAATTTAAGCACACCAAAGTATTTTCGATAAGCAAGAGAAGTCAACACAAACTGTAAAGTTGTTGAGTGGAAGAAAAGGTTTGTGATGATCTGTAAAATCTTCCGCTCGAACAGGAACAGATGGAAAATATCCTAGTTGAATACGTTTATTTGATTTTGATCATTTTGGGATTGGTTGTAATTGCCGATCGACTTGGGCTTGCTTATCCGATCGTTCTTTTGATCGGGGGACTTGTTGTAAGCGCAATTCCATTATTCCAAAATATTACGATCACACCGGAACTTGTTTTTCTAATATTCCTTCCTCCATTATTATATGAAGCAGCTTGGCAAATTTCCTGGAAAGAGTTTTGGAAATGGAGAAGGATCATTGCAGGTTTTGCATTTCCGATAGTTATTATCACTTCTTGCGTAATCGCTTTGATCTCCACTTCTCTTATCCCTGGATTTACACTAGCGATCGGATTTTTATTAGGAGGGATCATATCTCCTCCTGATTCTATTTCTTCCGTTACCATCATGAAACAGACAAAAGCTCCTAAGTCTGTGGTAAGTATCGCAGAAGGAGAAAGTTTATTGAATGATGCTTCCTCTTTGATCGTGTTTAGATTCGCTTTGGCGGCCGTGATTACAGGGCAATTCAATCTTCAAGAGGCTACTTTCAGTTTTGTTTGGGTGGTGATCGCAGGTTCTCTGATCGGTCTGGCGGTAGGCCTTGTATTTTATGGGATCCATCGCTGGCTTCCGCTTACTCCAAGTATTGAGATCGTTTTAACTTTTGTGACTCCTTACTGTATGTATTATCTGGCGGAACATTTTCATGTTTCCGGAGTTCTTGCTGTGGTATGTGGAGGACTTCTTCTTTCCAGTAAACGCCAAGGCCTTTTGAGTTACGCGAGTAGGATCCAAGGTGAGAATGTTTGGAATAGTATCGTGTTCATTCTGAATGGACTTGTATTCCTGCTGATCGGCTTGCAGTTACCTTCTATCGTAAACCAACTGGGAGATATTAGTTTAACAAGCGCAATTGTCTACGGACTTGTGATCTCATTTGCTTTAGTAGTTATTCGGATCGTCATTGCACTATGCACTTCCGGTTTTACCCGCGTCATGAGCAATTTTATAGAAGTTACGGAAGTAAATCCGGGCTGGAAGATTCCGGTCGTTTTAGGATGGGCAGGGATCAGAGGAGTTGTATCTCTTGCCGCAGCACTTTCCATTCCATTATATACGATCGGAGAGACTCCATTTCCGTACCGAAATTTGATCTTGTTTATCACATTCATAGTGATCTTGACCACTATGATCTTTAACGGGCTGACTCTTCCTTGGCTTATCCGAAAATTGAATGTAGAAGATTTTCAAACTCCTGTTCCCGTTCATAGACAAGAGGTGATGATCCAAAAAAAATTGGCAACGGAGTCACTTCATTATTTAGAAGATAAAAATAAAACAGGTCCTCGCAAAAATAAACATCTCAAAAATCTAATCTCTCGTTTGAAAACGGAATTAGGATATTTCGAGGAAGAACTAAAAGGAATGTCCGGAATTCATAGAGGGGAAAGAAAAGAATACGGAGATGTATACTTGGAACTTCTTCAATTCCAAAGAGATGTTCTAAACAGGCTCAATCATGATTCCGGATTCGATGAGGAAGTGATCCGTAAATACCATACACTCATAGATATAGAGGAATTTAAGACCAGAGAAAACGACTGACTTTTTCTTTGGTCTTATTTCGGTCTTTCCGGATCATTTATCCGGAATAGGTGCAGTTAGATCCTTATTCTGAGAGTTATTATCTTCCGCGTTCACATCAATTCCACCCGCGGCATCAGGCTTTTTAGAATTACTAAAATCGAATATATTGAAAGGTTGTATCTCATCGTCTCCAGGCAATTGAGAATTTTTCCAGCCGCCTCCCAATGCTCTTATCAATCGAACGGATGCCCTGTTTAATTCAGTCTTAACTAGGATTGCATCTATTCTGGCATCTAATGTGTTAACCTGTGCATAGATCAATTCCAAACTATTACTTAAACCTCCTTTATACAAGGCCATGGTCATATTCTGCACTTGGGATGCAGCGTCTACTGCCTGGTCTTGTCGTTGGGATTGTTCGGACATGAATGTAGTTTCTGTCAGTCCGTTCTCCACTTCTCTAAAAGCGTTTAATACGGTAGAACGGTAATTATCCTCTGTCTCTCTATAAGCAGACCATGCTTGCTGCAACTGAGCTCTACGATATCCACCTTGGAAAATAGGGAGAGAAACTGTGGAACCGTAAGACCAGAAACTATTTGAAAGTTGAACTAAATTGACTCCTCCTTCAAATCCTCCGCCCCCGCTAAATGAAACATTAGGAAAGAACGCGGCACGAGCTATACCTATATTACGATTTGCAATCGCCATTTTACGTTCCATAGAAGCAATATCAGGTCTACGTTCTAATAGGGTAGAAGGGAGAGTAGCAGGCACCTTAAACGTAACAACTTGGATCTCTTCCACAGGAGGGATCTTAAATCCTGTCGGAGCTCTATTGAGTAAGATCGCGATCGCATTCTCGGTCACTCTCATCTTGGATTGTATATCTAAACGTTTTGCCTGGGTGCTTGATAAAAGATACTGCGCTCTTTGTACATCCAATTCAGGCGCAATGCCTCCTTTATATCTTTCATTCACAAGGTTTAAGGATTGTTCATAAAATTCTATCGATTGGCGATAGGTCGTATCCTGAGCGTTCAAACCTCTGAAAGTAAAATAATCAGCGGCGAGTTCCGCTTGTAGACTTAATCGAGCTAATGCAAAATCGGCAGCTACGGATTGTGCATTATAAATTTGTGCTCTTGTAGAGTTCCTGATAGAAGACCAAAAGTCAGGCTCCCAGGAAGCGATTCCCCCTAAGGATGCTGTTCCTTCTTGGTTCGCTTCTCCAGCTCCTCTAAAGAGTCTATTATCGGATTGTCTATTATTGGATCCGCTTAAACCGACTCCAAGATGAGGGATCAACTGAGAACGCACCTTAAGCATCGCATCTCTTGCTTGCACAAATCTTTCCGCAGCAGCTTGTAGATCAGGATTCGCAGCGATCGCTTGCTCTTCTAATTTGTTCAATACAGGATCATTAAAAAGTTTCCACCAATCCGATTGTATCGCTTCTCCTTCCGAAGGATTTGCTTTTACAAAAGGACCGGACCCGCTCCAAGAATCCGGGACCACATAGTCTGGACTTAAATATTTAGGAGCAAGATCAAATGCAGGACCGTTCAAACAAGAAACCGATAAGACTGCCAATGATAGAAGTAAGATCCATCGTCCTAGGATAATGGATCTATTATTTATTTTTTGAGATCGGTTCATTTGGATGCTACTGGTTCTAATTTTGAACCTTCTTTTTTAGAAGTATTCATATCAGAATATCCGGTTCTTGGCTCTACCACTTTAACCAGATCACCTTCCAATAAAGAAGCGGAAGGGTTATTTACAATTCGATCGTTTGTGCTGACCCCATCTCTTACTTCTATAACGGAGTCTATGATCTTATTCACAGTGATCGGTTTGAAATGGACCTTATTGTCTTGTGTGACAGTCGCAACTTGAGTGCCGTTTTCATCGAAGACTAAGGAGCTGGATGGTATCGTAAGAAGATCTTTCTTAACGGGAGCAGTGAGAGTCACTTGAGCATAAGAACCCGGCCATAAGGATCTGTCCTTATTATCTATAGTGAATTCTGCAATTACGGTTCTCATATTCAGATCGAAACCTTTAGAGATCGTTAGGAAGTTTGCTGTGAATTTTCGATTCGGAAATTGTTGAACGGTGAGTTCCGCCGCCAATCCAGGCTTCAACAAGTAGGCGAAGGTCCCGGGAACTGAAACGAATAGACGCATTTTATGTATATCCGCCACTGTAAATAGGTTGGAAGGAGTTTTACTATCATCGATATTTCCTTCTTGGGTAACATAATCGCCTACGTTAATATTTCTTTGGATCACCACTCCTTTGAAAGGAGCTACTATCGTTTTGAAATTGATCTTGGCCTTATACTTATCCACATTCTTTTCCGCGGATTTCAGTTTTGCTTCTTCGGAATTTTTATCGGCTACTGCTACTGAAATGGACTGTTCCGAAACCGCATGAGAACTTCTTAATGCTAGATATCTGTCCGCGGTAACTGCTGCCAGTTTGTATTTTGCTTTTTGGGAATCTAAGTCAGCCTCCGCTTGTGCGTATTCCGCGTCTAGAGCAGGGACCTTGATACGAGCAAGTACGTCTCCTTCGTTTACTTCCGCTCCATAATCTTTATACCACATCTTAACGTAGCCTGGGACCTGAGCATAGATGACGGCCTCATACCAAGCTCGAACTGTTCCGGGCAGAGTGATCGTTTCCAAAGGGTTGGGAGGTGTAGGACTTACTACGGAAACATTCGGAATGGATGCTTCCAAGGCTTCCTTTCGGAATTCTTCCGCGCTATGTATCTGTTGATAGAATATATAGCACAGGAATATAACTCCGAATGAGATTGTGGATAATGTTAAAAGTTTCTTTTTAGGTACTGTTGGGATCATTTTGAGCTTTCCTTTTGGATTTTTGCACGGTTATTATAGATGATCGCGTAGATACAAGGCACGAAGAAGAGTGTGGCGAATGTAGCAACAGCCAATCCTCCGATCACCGCTCTGCCTAACGGAGCATTTTGAGAGTTACTTATGGACATAGGTACCATTCCAATGATCATCGCGGAAGCGGTCATAAGTACCGGTCTGATCCTGGAATATCCCGCTTCGATTGCGGCCCTTATCGCATCTCCATGGACTTCTAAACGGTCCCTTGCATAAGAAACTACTAATATAGAGTTCGCAGTCGCAGTTCCCATACACATGATCGCTCCCGTTAAAGCAGGTACTGAGATATATGTGCGGGTAAGAAATAGGGACCAAGCAATCCCCGCTAATGCACCAGGCAATGCGGTGATGATGATGAACGGGTCGGTCCAAGACTGGAAGTTCACTACGATCAAAAGATATACCAGAAGAATTGCTACAAAGAGTCCGCCGATCAGTTCTATATATGCGCTTCTCATTGTTTCGGCCTGGCCTAGGATCTCAATTGCTGCACCTCTTGGAAGTTCGCTCTTCATAGAGTCCATGATCTTTTGAGCATCACTTAAAACTCCTCCTAGGTCTCTTCCTTCCGCGGAAACATATACGTCTATCAGAGGCAAAAGGTTTTGGTGAGTCACTAAACCGGGAGTTCCTGTCGGAGTGATATTCGCTACGTTCCCTAAGAGTTGGATCCCATTCTCCGTATTATCTTGTAAGTCTCCTCGATTGACTGGAACAGTGAGCAGATCTTCCGTTCTTCTCATCTGAGGTTGAGGCACATAGATATTGATCTGGTAAGAAAGACCAGTTTTACGATCCATCCAATACTCTTGGTCTATCTGCTGGCTTCCCGAAGTTGCGAGTAACATATTTTCTGCAACTGATTTCATCGGAAGATCAACGTTGATCCCTAAACTTCTATTTCCATCCACAAGAAGAGTAGGTGTGCTCATTGTTTGTTGGATCACAACATCCGCCGCGCCCGGGATCGTTTTCAGTTTACCCTGTAGTTTTTGAGCAAATTCAAAATTCTTTTCCAGATCCATACCGTTGATCTGAATATCGATCGGAGAAGGTGAGCCGAAGTTCAGGATCTTTGCGGTCAAGTCAGCAGGTTGGAATGTGAATACTGTTCCCGGATAAAGTTCGTTTAATCCTTTTCTAAGAGTTTGTCTATAATCCCAAACAGGAGATTCTTCATCCTTTAATGAGATCGTTAAGTCGCAGTCTTGAGAACCGATTGTAGGAGTAGGAATGAATGCGAGGTTATGGGGTCCTACCGGAAGACCGCAGTTACTCAGAACACTCTCCACCTTACCGGGAAGTAATTTTTTAATATCTTCCGAAACCAGAGTGGCAATCCTTCCGGAAACTTCTATCCTTGTCCCCAAAGGTGCACGCATATGCATCTGTAAAGTTCCCGCTTTGATCTCTGGAAAGAAGTCTCTACCATTCAGATAGAATAGAAGAAGGGACCCGGTTGCTATTCCTAAGAATACCTGCACAAATTTTTTGCGATTCGCTATTACTCTTTGTAGAAGAATATAATAACGTTCCCTGAATTCAGTGAAGTTACGTTCGAATCCTTTTTGAAAACGAATTAAGAAATCGATCCATTCCGCAATGAAAGCGAAACGAGAGTTCGTTTTTTTAGCAGGAGTATGGGTTATATTATGTTTTGAAGCTGCCTTGGAGTGAGATCCATGACCATGAGCTTCCGGAGAATGATGAGCAGTCAGCAGATATTTAGCCATGGTAGGCACAAGAGTTCTTGAAAGAATGAAGGAAGCGATCATCGCTAATGCAACCGCTTCCGCCATCGGTTTGAATAACCAACCGGATACTCCGCTCAATTGAAATAGAGGGAACCAAACGATCACGATCGCAAGAGTTGCTACGAAAGTAGGAATTACTATCTCGTTAGCGGCATCAATGATCGCCTTCTCCAACGGTTTACCCATTTCGATATGAGTATCTATATTCTCTATCATCACAGTGGCATCATCCACAAGGATCCCCACTGCTAGTGCAAGACCTCCTAGGGTCATCACGTTGATGGATTCTCCGATTAAATGAAGACCTATGATGGAACTTAAAAGAGAAAGAGGAATGGAAGTAGCGATGATCGTAGTCGCTCTCCAGGAACCTAAAAAGAGCAATACCACTAAGCCGGTTAGAGCCGCGGCCAATACCATTTCATGGACAACGTTCTCTATAGAATCTTTAACGAAGATGGAAGCGTCGTTTAATAATTTGATCTCCACATCGTCCGGAGAGATCTCTCTGATCCTCGGCATGGTTTTACGGATCCCGTCCACCACATCCAGGGTGGACGCATCACCACTTTTCATAACGACGATCAATACGGATTGTTTTCCATCTACAAGCACGGAGTTTAATTGGGGAGGGCCGCCTAATGCGACACTCGCAACATCCCTCATGAAAAATGTGCTGTTACCGACTCTCTTGATCGGAATATTATTAAAATCTTCTACTTGGATCGGGATTGCATTCGTCATTACCATCCAATCCGTTTTACCGATCTTCTGGTCTCCCGCAGGCAACACCGCGCTTTGTTCATTGAACGCCTTGAATACATCCATAGGCGAAAGGTTTCTGGACAAAAGTTTTTGCTTATCGAGTGATACCAATAATTGCATCGGAGTTCCACCGTAAGGCTGAGGGATGATCGCACCTGGGATGGTAACTAGTAAGGATCGTATCCTCATGAATGCGAGGTTATAAAGTTCTGCCGGAGTCATCTTCTCCGATGTGACTTGAAGCATCGCAACCGGAACGGAAGATGCTTCCAAACGCATGATCATAGGCGGAGAAATATCCGGAGGCAGGGATGTGACTACTGTCTGCGAAATCGCAGCCACCTCCGCTTCTGCACCTGCAAGATCGGTATGAGGCTGTAATTCTATATTGATAATGCTGCTTCCGTAATAGGATCTGCTATTGATACTTTTGATCCCTTCAACAGTGCTGGTTAATGCTCTTTCAAAAAAGTAAGTGATCCTTCCCGCAACATCTTCAGGAAGCATACCTTGGTAACCCCATACTACCGAAATAACCGGTATCTTGATGTTTGGAAAAACATCCGTAGGGGCTTTGAAAATGGATTGTATCCCGAAGAACAGGATTAGAATAGCGAGGACCACGAAGGTGTAAGGTCTTTTTAGAGCAATGAGAACGATTTCATTCATTTTGTTTCCTCATATATTAGTAGCATTTAAAATGGAGAAAATCGTCCCGGTTTATAAGTTTGGACAGGATTCTTGAATGATCAATATGTCTAGAATAAAAGTATTTCTGATTTGGATCCTGGTTTTAGGGATCTCTACTCAAATCCATTCCCAAGGGGATGAGAAGAAGAATGTGGGGCATCTTCGTATCCAAGGCTCCGACCAAACTCACTGGAAGCAGATAGACGATTTTTCGGTATTACTCGACTGGGGATTTTATCCGGAGCCGATCGATCTGCGTTTTCGGATCGGTAATTTACCTGAGGAATCTAAGACTGAATTTTTGATCTTTCCTTGGAGCCTTTTGGATTCAGTTCAGGTATGCGATCTTAATGGGGATTGTTTACGGGCAGGATTCATTCATCCGGTCAATGAATGGCTGATCCCTGGGATATTTCCGGTTTTTCCCCTCAGAAAGTTTCTGGAGAATAGCCAAGAGATCAATATTAGGATCCAGTCTAGGAATTATATACTTTCGGAAGTTCGGTTAGTAAGCGCGGAAGAGTTATATTCCATTTCCACAGTTTATTCTGGGATCGTATTTTCGCTTCTCGCGCTTGTGATCGTTCAGGTTGCCTATCTGATCAATTCCTATATTCGCCTTCGTTCTAAGTGGATCCTGTATCAGATCCTATTCTCATTCGGTATCGGGCTTACTTTCTTATTCGTGTCCGGGATAGCCTCCAGATATCTTTTTCCAGGATTCGGTTTCCCTCTTTCTTTAGGGAAGAAGATCATGATAGGTTATCTGATCATTTCCGGCACTCTCTGGGTTTCTCATTTTTTAAAGATCAGGCAGAATTTCAAACCGGTTTGGTATTTTTATATCGTAGTGAATATACTGACTGCGGTCATGATCGTTTTAAGTTTTACTCAATTTCCAAGGCAATTCGTATCTCGCTCGTTTACTATTTTTTATTTGGCAGTGACCGGCACTGCAATCGTTCTTAGTTTGGTCGCTACAAAACGAAAAACGATCCAAACTCGCTGGTTTGTGCTCGGAATGTTCTCTCTACTCGCGATAGAGATCTTAAATATCATTTCGTATAAGGCATTCTTTTCTTTCGATGGGAAAAGTTTCTTATTTTTTATAGCCTTCTTCGTTCCGGTAAATATATTCCTGACCAGCCGCTCCGTTAGGACCCGGATCAGAGAATTGGAACATGAAATTATATTGAGAAGAGAAGAACTCAAAAACTTCCAGATAGATAGGACATCTTCGGACATATCCGGAAAGAAAAAATCCACCATAGTAGGTATCAATGTAGAAGATACCCTCGCTCGATTGAATAAACTTTTGGATGAAGACAAGATCTATTTAGAAGAAGAATTAAGGATCAGCGATCTTGCTGCTGTGTTAGGTTTATCCGTGCATCAGGTTTCAGAACTTCTAAACCAAGTATTGAATATTTCTTTTCCTGACCTTCTTAAAAAATATAGGATAGAAGAGGCTAAACGTATTATTTTAAATGATCCTTCTGCAAATATACTGGATCTTGCGTTTTCAGTGGGTTTCCAGTCTAAGTCTTCTTTTTATGATTCTTTTAAGAAGTATACGGGACTGACCCCTCAGGAATTCAAAAAATCGGCTTCACTTGAGGAATGATCCGATTTAAATTTTCAATATACTTAATAAGTTTAAAGGAAGAAGTTCCGAAAAAGAAAATATTTTCTTTTTCGGAACTATCGATTACTAGATCAATACCAGTTGATCAATTCGACTTGAGTAGAAGGGCTGGACTCTTTTACAAGCGCCTTAAACTTTTCAGTATCACTTAATCCGTCTTTTCCACGGTAATGATATGGATACACAACTTTCGGCTTAAAGTCTTTCACTGCATCCGCCGCTTTTTCTACAGACATAGTATAAGGTTGGTTCATACAAAGAAACGCGATGTCGATATTTTTCAAAGATCTCATTTCTTTAATATCTTCGGTGTCTCCGGAAATATAGATGGTCTTACCTCCGAACTTGATCAAATAACCGTTTCCTCTTCCTTTAGTATGTTTATCCAAATGTTCTTTGGTAATATTATACATAGGAATAGCGGAGAAGTTGATATCACCTACGGAAGCGGATTGTCCGTTCTTCAAACGAGTGATATTGGTATATTCTTTTGCTTCTTTCGCGACTGCTTCCGGAGCTATGATCTGGGTTTCTTTAGTCGCGATCTCTCCCAAAGTTTTAAGATCCATATGATCGGGATGAATATCCGTAATTAGGATCAGATCCGGTTTTTTCAGGTCCTTATACTTTTCTCCTCCCCAAGAAGGATCCACATAGATTGTTTTCTCACCAATGGTTAGGACCAAACTTCCATGAAAGATCGGTTGGATTTGGATAGAAGTTTTAGAACTTGGGATCTCTATTTTAGGTTTCGGCTCTGCCGTAGCACATCCTAAAAATCCTTGTACAAGACCCGCAGCTAATAGCGCGGCTAAAAAGATTGGTATGTTTCGAAAAAGATTACTTATTGATCTCATGAGATCTCCTTGTCTTTGATCTAGAAGTTTCCGTATTCACGGGAACTAGACCGATTGAAAATCCAGAATATTTTCCTTTTTGGACCTTGTAAAGATAAGTGTCGTTATCGACCGAAGGTCAATCGGTAGTTTATACTTCTCTAAAATTATTAGAATGATCCGCCGAAACCTGCATTCCCGGTAATCGTAGAGCTTGCAGCGCTTACATCTATCGCAGAAATTTGAGATGAAGATCCATTGAAGATATAAACTTTTCCTCCGCCTGAATAATTAGGGGCGCTTATGATCAGCTCCGATTTTCCATCTAAATTTAGATCGATTGTTTGGGCTCCGGTTCCGAATTGGCTGGTCTGCCCTGGATCTCCTGCGATATTAGGAATAACAGCTGTTCCAGTAATTAGAAAACCGGTAACGCCGCTTGCCGGACCATAAATTATGAAAGCTTGTCCGATATTCGAATTGAATCCTTTTGCACCAAAAATAAGATCCGGAAAAGCATCCCCATTAATATTTCCAAAAGTTATAGAAGAGCTTACATACTCAGCTGCAGGTAGATTGCTATATACGTGAAATGCTCCGTTACTAATATCAGTTGCCGTAATTGCGGAAATAGATCCATAGAAAAATGAAAGTTTACCCGCATAGGTAGGACCGGAACCGTTAGAAGGAAATCCAGTCCCTCCTACTGCCAGATCTTCAAACCCGTCTGAATTTAGATCATCTGATGCTAATGATTCTCCGAAACGGCTGAAATAATAACCGCCTGCTATAGTGGTATATGCGTCACTATATAAAGAATTCGGAACATTGATACCGGATGCTCCGGCGCTTAAGAAAATCCAAACAGTCCCTCTTTGGCCGTCGCAAAGAGATCCCCCTACCGCCAAATCAGAAGATCCATTCCCATTAAAATCTCCGAATACTACACCGGAGCCGAAATTATTATTCGAAGAAGATAGCCCGGTAATAGTGGAAAAGGCATTAGAAATACCTAAACTAGTTCCTCCTGCGCCGTCCGTGATCCCGTCTACAGTACTTTTGTAAATATATACAGTCCCTGTATTGGAAGGATAACCTGGAGAACCGACCGCCAGATCTAAAAATCCGTTTTGGTCCGGATCTCCAAGTGCCACAACATGTCCGAATTGGGAAGAAACCGAAGGTCCTGTGATAGTCGTATTAGCGGAACTTGTGCTTCCTGTAATTCCGGTTGTGCCTGCACTATGGAATACATAAACTCTTCCGGCAGAAGTGGAATAACCTTCCGAGCCCACTACTAGATCAGCGTAACCGTCCGCATTTATATCTCCTACTTGAAAAGAACCCCCGAAATAATCGGAAGCGGAGGTGCCGGATATCGTAGTGTTTGCTTCTCCGGAAGATACCGCCTCAATTCCTATCTTTGGAGTATTATGAAAAATAGATATTTCCCCGGTATTTGAATTCGCACTAGGACTTCCAACGACCAGATCCGGATAACCGTCTCCGTTAATATCTCTGTTAAATCCTTTCCTTACACTTAGTACAACTCCGAAAACAGAACCTACATTTCGAGCATGGATGCTATGAATACTTTTATGTTTCCAAACCGAGCTTCCGGTAGGAAGAGGAAAACTCCAGGTTGCTACTCCGGTCGCGGGCAGGAAAGCTCCTCCATCTATACTGACTTCCACTTCAGATTCGGAAGTGCCTACTAAAAACCCGGTCTCTAAAAGCCCTCCACTCGGAATATTAGAAACTACAACGGAAGATTGATTACATTCTCCTGTGGCAAAACAAAGAAATGTAGTTTCCCACCACGCTCTAGAATAAGGGATCGCAGGATTATAAGTTTCTACCTTGCAGAAAGAAAATAAAATTAAGAAACAAAGTAAGAAGGATCTGGATAAAAACACTAATTTGAAAAAATGTAAGTAAAACTTTCCAAGCAACACATTTTCAAATTTCGTAAATTAATTTCCTAAATTCGATTTGTAATGCTATAAATGCCTCCCTCGTTCGAGGGAGGACATCGAAGATAATTTTAGTAACAGGAAGAAGCTTGAGGAGTACTTGTTACTACAGTGTTGTAATGAAGAGAATAGTTCCCGGTGATCGACTGGGTCCCTTCTTTGCCTGCATTTGTTCCAATAATCCAAGTATCCGATTTTGGAATACCGCCTGCCGCATACGCTGCAATATCAGTAGTTGCATTTCCATAAGCGCGTATAATATTCAGGCCGACAATATTACGCAAATAATTAATATAGTCTGTCTTGTAAGCCTGAACATTCGCACCTAAATAATCCGAACTAGGATGGTAATGCCAGGACTTCATACCTTTAGAAGGGAACCAATCGCGAGTATCCTTTGTATTCCAATAAGGACGGCCGGTCAGATAAACGATCTGATAACCTTTATTACGATATGCGTTCACAGTTTCCGGAGCGTAATAATAAGCATCGGCAATTTTAATACCCGCATAATCCGCAAGAGCTTCGAAATCATTCGTGGTCAAGGTACCATCCACATCGAATAGAACGGTTTGGCGGCCGGGATCGGCAACAGTCAGATAACCGTCCGCGCTGGAAAGATCACCTTCTACCACCATACGAACAATATAGTCACCTGTAGCACGAACACCTAAGTTTGCAGTGATCTTACCGTCACCATTCGTAGTATAACGACCCACATAGGTCCAACCGCTCATCGCAGTTCCATAGATATAAACGTGAATGTATTCACCTTCCAGATCTTTATGAAATACGGCATCGTAATCGAATTTGCCGACCATAGTTGCGTTCGATCCTGATTTTACGATAGTATCATAAACCATATGATAAGGTACATATAGGCCCGCCAAGATCGTATTTCCGAAATTGCGGAAACTTCTTTTGGTAGGTTTTGAAAAGGAAGGTGGGTTAGAAGGAGTGGTGTAGTCCGGACAATCTGCCCAAACTCCCATCGAGAACACACTTAAGCACAGGGCTAACACAAAGGATCGCATAGGGATCTCCAAATATTTTTTTCATCTGAAAGTTCTTTTGGAAAATTTTTGTAAACGGATTACAAAAATAATCCAAACAGCGGCGAATATATTGGAGCTGCATATGCAGAGCAAGAAGAAACTAAATATGAGTGTGACAATATGCGAAAATACAAAATACAAATAGAAGATCGAATGAGATAAGAATGTTATAAATAACTTATATGTAATTTATATATAAGAAATATATAAAGAATAAAGGATCGCTCTGCGATTTTAGTTCGAAGTCAAACGATTGATCTTTTTTATTTGAATTCGTATCTATAACTTCCGCCGAAGTAAGCTCTTGCCCCGTGATACGCAGAGCAGGAAACTTCCTCTACTTCTATCCTATTTTGAAAGTACTCGAATTCCAATAAGCAGCAATCCGGATCATCCGACTTACAGTCTTTAGTGGAAGCCCAGGTCCATTTACCTTCTTTATTTGGGATCCAATTCCCGCTCACTTCTCCCAAATGGGCCGTAGGACCTCTAACAACTTCAAAAGAAAATTGGATATCCTTATTCGATCTATCTCTGAAAAGTTTTAAATTGCCGCCGAAACCATCCGTATAAGAACCTAATCCTTCTTTAGAAGCCGCACCGAATTTCCAAACATGATTTAAATATTTAGTTCTTTCTGTAGTTGTTCCGGTTTTACAGACGATTGTTTCCACACCGGATCCGTCCGAAGAATACATAGGTCCTTCGCATACTCCATCTCTGTATCCGATCCAAAGGATCTGTAATTTTTTCAGATCTTCCTTTTGGGATTCGGATAAACCTTCCCTTATCTTTTTATAAGTCAGATTCAATTCTTTGTCCGCAGCTTGGTATTCCTTAGAATAACATTTTTTTCGATCATTTTTATTTTTGATCTTGGTGCATACATCCGAGGGTTCGGACGACTTGGAAAAAGCGGAAAAAGTTATTAAGAGTAATAAAGCAGTGAGGCAGAAACGCATAAAGGAATTTTATTATCTAAGGGTAGAAGGCAATAATTTTTTAATAAAATTGGGCGACTCCGCTTCGCGGACCGGGCTATCCGCTCCAATCTGCGAGGCACCATAAACGGTGCATCGCAGTATTTCCGCTGCTATCCCTGTCGCAAACCCATCCTCCGGGAAGAAATGCTTCTTGCAAATTCGCTTATCATTTTCTGAAATAAGAAATTAGATGCCTAAAACGAATTTCGATATTCTATGGATCATTCTTTCTTCCGGCTTGGTGTTTTTTATGCAGGCCGGATTTTTATGTTTAGAATCCGGCCTAACTAGGACCAAGAATTCGATTAACGTAGCAATTAAGAATATTACCGACTTCGGGATCGCTACTCTTGTTTTTTATTCAATAGGATTCGGGTTCATGTTCGGCTCAACCTATTATGGTTGGATCGGAAAGGATATGTTCTTTCCTGATTTTTCAAAAACAAGTCCTGAAACTTCCGTTTTCTTTTTATTCCAGCTCATGTTCTGCGGAACCGCAGCGACTATCGTCTCCGGTGCAGTCGCAGAAAGAATGAAGTTCGGCGCCTATATCATCGTTACTACGATCATTTCTTCTTTGATCTATCCGATTTTCGGCCATTGGGTATGGGGAAGGGATCTGCAAAATTGGGATCAATTTACAGGTTGGCTTGCTCATCTAGGCTTTATGGATTTTGCGGGCTCCACTGTAGTACATAGCGTAGGAGGATGGGTAGGTCTTTCTGCGATGATACTCATCGGGAATCGAACCGGAAAATACGGAAAAGACGGGGCAGTTCGAAAGATCACCGGGCATAATCTGCCACTTGCGATGCTCGGAACATTGATCCTTTGGTTCGGTTGGATAGGATTTAATGGGGGAAGCACTCTTGCATTCACTTCCGAAGTTCCGAAAATCATAACAAATACTATGTTTGCCGCTTCAGGCGGAATGGCTTCCAGTCTGATCTACGGCTGGATCCGTTTAAAATATGCGGAAGCTACTCTACCTTTAAACGGCACCTTGGCCGGACTCGTCGCGATCACCGCTCCTTGTAATGCGGTTAATTCTATAGAATCAATTTTGATCGGATTAGTTGCAGGAATTCTAATGTTCGAGGCTGGAGTCCTTTTGGATAAGCTGAAGTTAGACGATGCAGTAGGAGCCGTTCCTGTACATCTTGTTTCCGGGATCTGGGGAACCCTGGCTGTAGGATTTTTCGGGGATCTTTCTATTTTAGGTACAGGATTGGACAGAGTGACTCAAATACTTGTGCAGTTATTAGGAGTCGTTTCCTGTGCGGCCCTTTCTTTCGGTGTAAGTTATCCTCTTCTTTTTATCATACATCGTTTTTATAGCCTGAGGGTTTCTCCTCAAAATGAATTCCAAGGACTCAATTATACGGAACATAGAGCCACTACGGAGCTGATAGATCTGTTTATGGAAATGGAATACCAAAAACAGACCGGGGATCTAAGCCAAGATCTTTCCATAGAACCGTTTACGGAGGTAGGGCAGATCGCAGAAAGATATAATTTGGTCTTAGATAAGATCAGGACCAATATTAAAGAAAAGGAAACTTTGGCAATAGAGCTGGAGCATAATTTAAGTCTGCTCCAAAGTGATCTGTCCACCGCCAGAAAGATCCAATCCGGGATCATTTCCCAGGAAGATAAGCTCACCGGGGATTTGGAAATTACCATAAGGTATCTTCCTCTTACGGAAGTTGGAGGGGATTTTTTTGATATTATGGAACTTCGTCCGGGACTAACTAGGGTATTCCTTGCGGATGCAACTGGACATGGAGTGCAGGCAGCACTTTTGACGATGGCGATCAAAGCAATTTATGAATCCTTAAAGCGAGGGATTTATAGCGTTACCGAAATTTTATATCACTTAAACAATGAATTCTTACATACATTCAAAAATTTGAATCAATTTTTTACCTGTATCGTGGTCGACATAGACACGAACTTGAATTTGATCCGATATTCTTCCGCGGGTCATGTTCCTCAATATTTGATCCAAGGAAGAGAGATCCACTCTTTGGAAAAAACCGGAAGGATCATGGGGGTGATCCCGAATACGAAATATACTTCCAATGAGATGGAATTCACTCAAGATTCTAAACTAATCCTTTTTACGGATGGACTTTTCGAACAATGGAACTCTCAAAAAGAGGAGTTTGGAGAAGAAAGAGTGGAGGCGATCGTAGGAAATCTAAAAGGAATTCCTATTGGAGAAGGTATCGACCAAATATTAAAAAAATTGGATGAATTCCTGGCAGGAGCTCCTAAACAGGATGATATTTCCGTTTTAGGGATCAGCAGAAAGATCAAAAAATAGAAATCCATTTTTGCGTTGTAAACTTTTACCGAATCCTTAAATTTCAATTTTGATAATCCTAAAATTCCATGTTATATCTTATACTTAAATACGCAGTGACTTCTGCACTGGTGGTTTTAATTTCCGAAATTGCTCGCCGAAATGATCGGATCGGAGCATTGATCGCTTCTCTGCCTTTGGTTACGATTCTAACATTACTCTGGCTTCAGTTTGAAAAAACAGATCCGGAAAAGATTTCCAATCATGCTTATTATACTTTTTGGTTTGTGATCCCCACCTTACCTACGTTTTTGGTATTTCCTAAACTGTATTCTGCATTTGGCTTTTGGTTTGCACTTGGATCTTGTATTTTCTTAACTATTTTACTTTTCATTTCTTTTAATTACGTTCTTGAAAAATTTGGCATCAAACTTATATAAGTGCAGAATCAGTTTTGCTTCGGTAAATAGAGAATAGAATCATGCCCGCCAAAAAAACAAACAGACCAAGTCCCGGAAATACGCTTGCAATCGGCAGGTCCGCCGAAATTTCGGAATATGGACCGAACAAGATCCTAAAATTATTTTTTAAAGAATTCCCTGCTTCCGAGGTGAATACCGAATATTCTAATTCCGTAATTGCCTTTTCTGCGGGTGCCAGCTCCATGAAATGTTATGAAAAGGTTAAGCTAGGGGACAGACATGGATTAGTCTTCGATAGATTGGATGGGATTTCGCTCACCAAACTTCCGGACAAAAATCCTCTGGCTCTTTTTAGCATTTCTCAAATACTAGCGGACCTTCATCTGGACTTACATAATAAACATACTAAAAAGATGAATGATATTAGATCGGAAGCTGTGAAAGTCCTTTCTAAAGAACCGCTTTCTTTCTTAAGTAAGGAAGAGAAGAAGATCGCAAAACAATTTATAGAAAATTTACCCGATGGTTCTTCCGTTTTACATCTGGATTTTCATCCTGAAAATGTGATCGTTACAAAGGACTCGTTCGTGATCATAGATTGGATGACTGCATTAAAAGGAGATCCTGCTGCGGATGTGGCTTCTACAGTTTTTTTATTCCAAGACGCGGAACTTTGGCCAGGAACTCCTTTCCTAAAGGTGATATTTTATAATATAGTTCGAAAGTTCATCTTAAAGGGTTATTTAAAAAGATATCTTTCCGTTTCCGGAATGGATCGGAAGGATATAGAAAAATGGAGGCTTCCTATATTAATTTTTCGTTTAGGACTTTGGAATATAGAAAGTGAAAGGCCTGCTCTACAAAAAGAAATTAGAGAGATTATATCATCTTCTAAGGCAGGTAAATGAGTCCTCAAAAATTGGAACGATTTATCGAAAAAGCAGGGGATGGAGCCTTCTTCGATGTATTGATCATTGGCGGCGGGATCACCGGTTCTGCCTTGGCATATGAGGCGGCGAGTAGAGGACTTTCCGTTGCCTTGGTCGAAAAAGAGGATTTCGGCGGAGCAACATCATCCGCCACAGGCAAACTGATCCACGGCGGACTCAGATATTTAAAACGTTTCGATCTATCTTTAGTCAGAGAAGCACTCAAAGAAAGAAGGATCTTATCCAATATAGCCCCGAATTTAGTTTATCCTTACCCGATGATACTTCCGGATCCTGGTCTTTTGGAGAAGATCGGTCTATTCGTATACGATCTACTTTCTTTCGATAGGAACCGGACTTGGGACAAATCCAAAAAGATACCTGCGCATAAAAATCTTTCTAAAAAGGAGATCCAAAGTCTGGGTTTGGATATGGATTCAGCGATCTATTTTTATGATTGTATCATGCCTAGTCCGGAAAGATTAACTCTAACATTTTTAAAATCCGCAGTCCAGGAAGGTGCATCCATTTCCAATTATACAAAGGCGGAACAGTTGATCTTTGATGGAAACAGAGTAATAGGAGCACTTGTCAAAGATACGATCCATAATAAAAACGTAAAATTGAATGCATCCGTGACCGTGAATGCCTCCGGGCCTTGGAGCCAGGATTTTCTGAACGGGACCAAAAAGATCAAGGTCCCGGTCCCTAAAACAAGATCGGAAGGGATCTACTTAATCACTAAAAAATACTTCGATACAATGGTGCTCCACGTGGGTAAAAAAGGCCATTTCAGTTTCGCTCCTTGGAGAGGAAAAAATATGATCGGGCCAACCGAAAGATCATATTATGGATCTGTGGAAGATTGGAAACTTTCTCAGGAGAGTATTTTAGAATTTTTGGAATATATCAATTCTTCCGGTTTGCTTTCCGAAAAATTAGAATTAAAAGATATTGAATTTGCTTACGGTGGACTTAGGCCTCTTGCGGAAACCGGAGTAGAAGATAAGGAAACTTACTCTGCCTCTAGGAAATCCGAATTACAGGATCATTCTAAAGATCGGATAGAGGGGTTGATCAGCGCGGGTGGAGGGAAATATACCACTAGTCGTCACTTTGCGGAAAAAATATTCAAACTCATTCAAAAGAAACTTTCTAAAAAAACGGGACCGAATATTTCGAAGAAAAAATTCCTTAAAGGATGTGAGATCAGCGACCTAGGATCTTATTTAGAAAATGCTAAATCTTCTCATCCTAATTTTCCCGAAAATACGATAGAGTATCTGGTCCTTCATTACGGAACCGAATACGGATCAGTTCTGGAATTAGCAAATTTTTCTAAACAACTATCCGAAGTGCTGGATGAAGATGGGGAATTGGCAGCTCAGGTTTTATATTCAATTCGTTTCGAAATGGCAATGAATTTGAATGATATATTCTTAAGACGGACAGGTCTTGGAACTATAGGACTTCCTAATGATGAGATACTCTCTAAGGTGGCAGAGATTGCAGGTAAAGAATGGAATTGGTCTTCTGAAAAAAAATCGGAAGAGATCCAAAAACTAAAAAGAAGGCTTAAACTTCCTGTTTCTTTTTAATTTAGATCTCCTCCGATCTAATGTGCTATTTTCTAAGTTCGTAATTTTCTAGGACGATTGCGATACCTTGTCCTCCTCCAATACAAAGAGAGGCCACTCCATATCTTAAATTTCTACGTTTAAGCTCGTAAGCTAGCGTTAGCGTCACTCTTGTTCCGCTTGCTCCGAGCGGATGTCCTATCGCGATCGCTCCACCGTTTACGTTTGTTTTTTCCGGATCCAGTCCTAATTCCCTGATCACAGCCAATGTTTGAGAAGCATAGGCTTCGTTGATCTCGAACAGATCTATATCTTTTAAGCTCAATCCCGAATTTTGGAGCGCTTTAGGGATTGCAAATACCGGACCTAAACCCATCATTTTAGGATCGCAGCCTATATTCGCATAACCTAATATGGATGCTAAAGGTTTTGATCCGTTCTTTTTTGCCCAATCTTCGGAGGAGAGTAGGATGGAAGCCGCTCCGTCGTTGATCCCGGAAGCATTTCCCGCAGTGACAGTTCCATCTTTCAAAAATGAAGTTGGCAGATTTTTCAGTTGAGGCAGGCATTCTTCTCCTCGGATCTGTTCATCATTGTCTAGTAAGAAAGATTTTTTACCTCCGGTTGGAACGGGTATCATTTCGGAGGAGAATGTTCCGTTCTTTGTGGCCTTCTCCGCTCTTACTTGAGAGATCCCGGCCCATTCGTCTTGTTCCGATCTGGAAATTTTGAAATGTTGGGAGATATTCTCCGCAGTCATTCCCATTGTCAGATCCGCAAAACAATCGGTGAGACTTTGAGCGAGCCTATCTTCTGCGATTGTGTCCCCGTATTTGTTTCCCCATCTGGCACCTTTTAATACGAACGGTGCATTACTCATGGATTCGGTTCCTCCCGCGAGTATCAGATCGTTTTCTTTGGAGAGTATCTTGCGGGCCCCTATCAGAATACTTTCTAATCCGGAACCGCAGAGACGATTTACGGTAAGTGCGCTGGATCGTTCCGAAAGTCCGGATCTAAGAGAAATATGCCTGGCAAGATAAGCGGAGTCCTTATTATCCTGTATTACATTTCCATAAATAGATTCCTCTATATTTAAAGGATCCACTCCAGTCTTACGTACGGTTTCTTTTGCGGTAATTACCGCCAAATCGGAGGAACTATAGTCTTTTAATCCTCCGCCGAATTTTCCGAAAGGGGTTCTCGCCCCGTCTACTATGACTACCATTCTGTCTCCTACTATGTTGTATATACACTATATAATCGCTTAAAGGACTGCAGCTTCTAATATCCTTTAGACCTGGTTTTGGGTTTCTAATATCGGAATTTTTCTGACTTCGGAGAGGATCCTTAATGTTTCTTGGAATTTAGGTTTTCCTAATGATTTAGTAAGTCCGTTTTGTGCTTCTTCCCAGAGTAGGATAGCTTCCGCTAATTTGGATTCTCCCTTTTTAGTTAGGGAGAGATTTCGTATATTCCCTGCTTCTTTTTTTTCGATCCGGATCAGATTGTCCCGTTTTAGGATCTCCAAACTTCTTTGCAGGGTAGTTCTGTCTA
The DNA here is from genome assembly GCF_004770895.1 of Leptospira dzoumogneensis. Taxonomy (NCBI): domain Bacteria; kingdom Pseudomonadati; phylum Spirochaetota; class Leptospiria; order Leptospirales; family Leptospiraceae; genus Leptospira; species Leptospira dzoumogneensis. Next base: position 43,912 of record NZ_RQHS01000018.1, read on the forward strand.
TGTCAGTAAGCCTGGAAAGATCCGTAATACTACATTCCTCTTCATGTCCGATCCCCACTAAGATGCTGAATTGTGTGATCCTAAGCCCGGAAGGTCTGAGTATGGAATCATAATAGGATGTAACTAATCTTGCGGTCCTTCTTAAACTTACGTTTAGACAGGATAATCCTATTTTTTTGAGCTTTGAAGAGGAAGGTCTATTTTTCATATCTTCTAACCAAATGGTGTGTATGCACTATTCTTGGGTCAAGCTTTAAAGTACACTTGGGCCCTGCGTTACTGTCTCAAAGCGGGGAATTCGTGGGACTGTTTGGAACGATTTTCCTTTATGATCCTATAAGAAGAATCCTTTTCTTCCAAGATACATTCATCCAAAAGGGATCTGAATGCTCTACTTACCGATTCAGGAGTGGTTCCTATCAGGGAGGCCAATTGGTTTTTAGTAATAGGAAGTGTAATTAATTTCTGAGAGGCTCCGCATTCTTTTAGAAAATTTAAGATCCTGTCTTTTACGGAGAGATGTAGATTTTCTACCAATTTTTTTCTGAAATAATTGAGATGTTGGATGGTAACCGCTGAAAATAAATAAAGCGCTTTGGTGTTTTCGAATAAGAAGGATGTAAATTCCCTTTTGGGATAATACATCAATTCTCCGTCTTTTAATGCTTCACAGAATGCGGGATAATAACAAGGCTCCTGAGGTTGAAAGATCGGATGGGCAGCGATCAATTCTCCCGGATAAAATACTTTTAAGATGGCTTCCTTTCCTTCTTGAGATAAAGAATATACTTTAAAAATGCCGGATAGGATCTCAAAAAAACCGTCATAGGGATCTCTTTCCCCGAAAACCACTTCACCTTTTGAGATCTTTTTTCGAATTCCGATGGAGGAGAGTTCGTTCTGGAATTCTCTTTGGATCTCCACCCAATGCTCACTTGTTTGAACGCTTAACGTTTTAGACATAACAGTTGTTTTATGTTCGTTTTCGAAAATAATTCAAGCCAAAAGAGTTCCAAATTTTTCCGAATAGGCTTGATCTATATCAAGGAAATTTTTTGAAACATCACTGAGAATACTCCCGATTTCTAAATCACTGTTTCCCGCGAGCTCGCGGTTTTTTTAAAGATAAGGAAGAGGGTATGCTTACAAAATTTCAGGCGAAATTATTTTTCCTGGTTGGGACCTTTTTATTCTCCGCAGTTTTCCTGCTTCTTACTTATGATTCTTTAAAATACGTTTATTCTTCCGCTTCTTCCAAAACTTTAAGTGAAGAAGTGATCTCCGGCAAGGAGCTTTGGGAGAAGAATAATTGTATGGGATGTCATACGATCTTGGGAGAAGGAGCATATTACGCACCTGAATTGACCAAGGTTTACGAAAGAAGAGGTCCTGAATGGATCCGTGTTTTCTTAAAGGATCCACAAGCGATGTATCCTGGAGAAAGAAAAATGGTGAAATACGATTTTTCTGAATCTCAGATCTCGGATATCATCGCATTCTTAAAATGGAATGGAGAGTTGGATCTAAAGGGATTTCCTCCTAAACCGGAATATAAATCTTCTACCCAGCTAGTAAACGCCGAGTCCGCTGCAGTTGTTCAACCGGAAAAGTTTAAACAGATCTGTACTGCATGCCATTCGGTTGGAGGTGCCGGTGGGAACGTCGGTCCCGCATTGGATTCCGTAGGGAAAAAATACGATATCGCGTATCTACAAAATTGGCTGAGGGATCCGCAAAAGATCAAGCCCGGCACTGCGATGCCTAAACTTCCGCTAAGCGAGAACGAGATCAAGGATCTGTCCTCTTATCTTTCCCAATTGAAATAAACAAATAGGATTAGAATATAACGGTTTCTTTATGAAATATAAATCTCAAAAAATTGCATACTGGTTCTTTGCTACCTGCATGCTCTTATTGTCCTTGCAAATAGTTTATGGATTCGTGATGGGATTTGCCAGAATGGGGTTCGATGGTCTGCACGATTGGATCCCGTTCAATGCTGCCAGAGCGACTCATACAAATTTGCTGGTGGTTTGGTTACTCACAGGTTTTATGGGTGCCGCCCATTATATCATTCCTGACGAATCAGATAGAGAGATCTATTCGGAAAAACTTGCTTATATACAGCTGATATCTCTAATCTTGGTGGGAGTGGTGTCTATCATAGGATTTCACCTGAACTTCTGGGAAGGAAGAAAATTCTTAGAGATCCCTCGTCCTTTGGATTATCTGGTAGTAGTTAACGTTCTATTATTCCTTTTTAATATAGGAATGACCGTCTGGAAAGGGAAAAGATATACTACGACCGCTCTGGTCCTGTATTTCGGTCTTTTTTCCGCGGCACTTCTCTATCTACCCGGGATGATACAATTCAACAGCCAAACAGTGGACTCTTATTTTCGTTGGTGGGTAGTCCATCTTTGGGTAGAAGGAGTTTGGGAATTGATCATGGGAGGGATACTTTCTTTCCTTCTTATCAAACTTACCGGAGTGGACCGAGAAGTTATCGAGAAATGGTTATACGTGATCGTCGGATTAACTTTCTTATCCGGGATCTTGGGAACAGGCCACCATTATTACTATATCGGAGTTCCTGAATATTGGAAATGGGTAGGCGGATTTTTCTCCATGCTGGAACCTCTTGCATTTCTTGCGATGGCGATGTTCGCAATTTCAATGTATAGAAAGAGCGGAAGGAATCACCCGAATACGATCGCTTTATTCTGGACGATCGGAAGTGCAATCATGTCTTTCGTGGGAGCAGGGTTTTTAGGATTCGCTCATACTCTTCCCCAGGTGAATTTATACACTCATGGAACATTGATCACTGCGATGCACGGTCACCTTGCATTTTGGGGAGCGTATGCAATGATCGTGTTTGCGATCTTAACCTACGCAATGCCTTTACTTACAGGCAGAAAACTTTGGAATAATCCGACAGGACTGTTTGCATTCTGGGCATCTAATATAGGAATGTTAGGAATGACCGGGGCGTTTGCGGTGGCAGGTATTGCACAAGTTTACTTAGAGAGAAAACTAGGATTAGACTTTTTGACGGTTCAAAAAGAGATCCAAGTCCATTTCTTAGGTTTGGTCCTTGCCGCACTTGTGTTTACTTCAGGGATTATTGCGTTCATTATAAACTTCATACGTTTTGGAACTCCAACAGACGAGGCCCTAGGTGCGGAGCAGGCTTCAGGAGATATTTCTCTTGCCCGTAGATCCTAAAACAGATCATAAAAATGGAATGTTAGTACAAACTGACATTCCTTATTATAGACCGATAGGGCAAGAGATAGAAATATTCGAACACGCTTATAAGAATAAACTTCCTATCTTGCTTAAAGGTCCTACAGGTTGCGGTAAAACTAGATTTGTAGAATTTATGGCCTCTAAATTGGGTCTTCCCATGACGAGTGTGTCTTGTCATGAGGAGACTTCAGCGGTGGATCTGCTCGGACGATTTTTGATCCAAGGTTCCGAGACTGTTTGGCAGGACGGACCCTTGACAAGAAGTGTTCGGTCCGGCGGAATATTATATATAGATGAAATTGCGGAAGCAAGGCCGGATACGATCGTCTCCATTCATCCTTTGACGGACCATAGAAGGGAAATTTTTATAGATAGAAAGAATGAAAATCTAAAGGCTCCGGATTCTTTCGTTTTAGTTGCTTCTTATAATCCAGGTTACCAAAGGGGATGGAAGGAATTAAAACCTTCTACAAGACAAAGATTTATATCCATCCAATTCGATTATCCGGATAAGGAAACCGAAGCGGAGATATTGAGTAAGGAAACCGGAATTCCTTCGGCTACTTCTTCTAAACTTGTAAAGCTCGCCGAAAAGATCCGAAATCTTACGGAATTAGGACTATTGGAATCTTGTTCCACAAGATTGCTTGTGGATGCTGCAAAATTGATCTCGACCGGTTTACCTTCTCGTCTGTCTTGTGAAGTCGCCATCGTCCAGCCGTTGAGTGATGATCCGGACACGATCCGCTCTTTGAAAGATCTGGTCTCTTTGATGATCTGATGGGTTGGGAAGAATTCATATTCAAAAAGACCTATCATACAGTCAGAGAAATTCTATCTCCCGAAAAAGATCCGTCCTTAAAAAGTAAAATAGTAAAACTTTCCGAACTTAAACCCAGGCTTTCCATTTTGGCAAAGTCTTTGACCGGGGAAAATATAGAAATACTTACCGCCGAAAAAGAAGGAGGTTTCCAAGATCAGACCTATTTTTTACCCGGATCTTATTCTCATGGCCCTGATATATTCTCCAATATTCAATTTTATATATTCAGAATACTTTATATGTCTGAACAAAAAAAACTCGGGTTCCATTGGAAAAAAGGAGAAATCAAAAGCAGGAACGAATCCTTAAAAGCGGCAAAAGAGACCTATCCACAAGTCCTTGCAAGTTTGGGGAAAAATTATCCGGATGCAAAATCTATTTTTAGATCCGTAATAGAAAGTGAGAGAGAATTCCAGAGATCTATAATAAAAAATAAGGACCAAGCCGAGGATCTTTCTTTATTGTACGGGGTTTGGATGTCTTCTTCCGCTTTTACATTGGAAAATCGGATTTCATCTCAGGAATTACTCTCTCAAAAAAAGGAAAATGATAAGATAGAAACCGAATTGGAAGGTGTCCCCAGAGAAAGAATAGAAACCATCCAAGCGGATCTCAAATCCCAAGAAGATTATACTCTAATGCACCAATTCGAAAAGGTGGAAACCGCAGAAGAATTCCAAGGAAATTGGAGGGACTTTGATGGATCGGATACTTTATCGGAACAGGAAGAAGCGATCCGAGAATTGGATCTTAGGCATACCGTTCGTTCCAATGAGCCTACACATTCCGTTTTTAGGACCGATTTTTTATCAGGATTATTTGCGGGAGAAGTGGAAAACGATCGCTCGAACGAAAATCCGATCTCCTATGATGAATGGGACTTTAAAAAAAGGAAATATAGAAAAGACCATTGTAAGGTATTTCCTAAAAAATTCCCTGACGGAAACCACGGATTTACGCAAGGAATCTTCCAGGAAAATTACAGCACCTTAAATTCACTTAGATCCAGGATGAATCGTTTTTTTAATCTTAAAACCTCTCTCAAGAGACAATCTTACGGAGAGGATTTGGATCTGGACGCCGCTCTGCAATATTTTTCGGATCTATCTTGCGGGCAAACTCCCGCTGAAAATGTGTATTTGTCGGATAGGAAAAGACTTAGAGAGGTTTCCATACTTCTACTTGCCGATATGAGTTTATCCACCGATTCTTATGTGGACAACCAAAGGATCTTAGATGTCGAAAAGACTTCCTTGGTATTATTCGGGCAGATCTGTTCGGAATTCGGAGATCGTTTTAGGATAGATTCATTTTATTCTAATACCAGAAATCATTGCGATTATTCTAATATAAAAAGTTTCGATGAGCCTTGGGAAAGATCCAGAGACAAGATAGGACTTATGGAAGCGAAAGGGTATACAAGAATAGGGCCTGCTATCCGGCATTCACTTTCTTTGATCCAAAATGAAAAAAGCCAAAAACGCTGGATCCTACTTCTTACCGACGGAAAGCCGAATGATTATGATCGTTACGAAGGAAAATACGGAATAGAAGACGTTAAAAAAGCGATCCAAGAATGTGAAAGATCGAATGTGGGAGTTTTTGCACTTGCAATAGATAAGAGTGCAAAACAGTATCTTCCGGCAATGCTCGGGAAAGAATCCTATAGGATCCTGCCGAACCCGAAAGAATTGCCTGAAGCACTCACTGATTTTTTTATTAAATTGGTCAGATGATCCTAAACAGTCGAAAGTATATTAGTAATCATTTATATAAAGAATGGAGTAAATTGTGAAAAAAATTCCTTTAGGATTGATCTCTTTAGTATTATGGGCAGTCTCTGTTTCCGTTTTATTATATTTTTTCTTTTCCGGAAATGTGTCCGAATCGATAGACGGTAGGGTTGCGATCCATCTAAATCCACAGGAAAAAAATTTAGTATTAACCGAGATGAGAGGATTACTTGCCTCAGTTAACGGGATCGTTTCCGCATTAGCGGAAGATGATTATAAAAAGGCGGAATTGGCTGCTTCTGCCAGTGGAATGGAAATGGTAAAAAAACTGGAAGATGAGGAAAAGACGATCCTTCTAAAATTACCGATAGAGTTCAAACAATTAGGGTTTGGCACTCATGACCAATTCGATAAGATTGCAGAAGATCTAAGACAAAAAAAAGACACTAAAATTATCCTAAAAGAATTGGATAAGCTTACCCAAAATTGTGTTAGATGCCACGCAACGTATAAAATTGCATTTTAGAATATAAGAAAGACCAACTAAAACCGGCAGAGGGCCTTTCTTTCCGATTTTAGATGATCGTATATGCGGGAATTTTAGCGAACTGCTTTCATGAGTTCTACTAATTGATCTAGAGCTGCGTTCCAACCGTCGTGGAAACCCATTTCTTCATGTTTTTTTCTGCTCTCTTCGTCCTTATGACGGGCAAGAACATGATACTTGGTACCATTGCCATGTTTTTCTAATGTAAGTATCGCTGTAAAAAATCCGCCGCTTGGGGTAGGTTTAAAACCCGGTTCGAAAATATCGGTGAATACAAGCTTCTCATTTTCTACGATATCCAAAAAACATCCGCTGTTCGGGAATTCTTGTCCTTCCGGGGACAACATAGTTGTGCGGAAGATCCCGCCCGGTTTAAGATCGATCTCGCAATCTATAGTTTTCCAAGGGGCAGGGGTAAACCATTTCAGTATATGTTCCGGAGTGGTCCATGCTTTCCAAACCAGTTCTGTAGGAACGTCTACTATCCTCTCAAGAACTAGATCTGTTTTCGGGTCCGGTTGGTAATAATTAGTTTTTGCCATTTTCTTTCTCCTTCATTTCAAGTAAGTAACTGTCCAATTGATCTAACCTTTTGTCCCAATGGGTGCGTTGTCTAACGAACCAATCTTCTCCCGCTTTCATGGAGTCTTGGGTAAGTTTATAAATTCTTACACGACCCACTTTTTGGGAACCAACCAGAGAACAATCTTCCAGCACGCCTAGATGCTGCATCAGAGAGGGAAGGGCCATTTTGAAAGGCTCTGCCAGTTCTCCTACTGTCGCCGGTCCCATGCTCAAACGTTCTAAAATGGACCTTCTTGTCGGGTCCCCCAGAGCATGAAACATATTATCCAGACTGTTACTATACTTAGGCACTTACCTAACTATATCATGAAAAGAAACTTAGGTAAATACCTAAGTTTGGAAAAAGTAAAGGTTTTTGGAAAAAATTTGAGCTGTCGAAGTGACTACATTTGAAAATCTCTGCAGCTTGCGCCAGGAATCGAAGCGGAAATCCGGCGGTGCGCCGTTTATGGCGAACCGCTGATTGGAGCGGAGAGTCCGGTGACGCGAAGCGGCAGGCGCCCCGGTTCTCAAAAATTGAAATTTAAGATCTAAAAGGAAAATCTCCCAGATAATCCTTCTTCCCAAGTTCCACTCCGTTATGTCTGAGAATATCGTAAGCAGTTACGATATGAAAGAAGAAGTTCGGGATCATATGATGAAGTGCGTATTCTTTTCCGGTCAGGGATTTTCCTTCCCAACGAGGTAGAGAAATTTTAGTTTCGGAAGAATTTTGATAATCTTCCGGTTTCAGCCCTTTCAGAATTCCAATAACTGAGTCGATCCTGTTTGTTATTTCAGAAAGAGTTTTTTCGGTATCTTCATGAGATTGGAATTGTTTTCCGGTAAGACGAGCCGCTCCTAATTTTGCAGTATCACAGGCCAATTGGATTTGGCGGATAAAATTGTATTGGTCCGGTGCAAGTCTTGAGTTCAACAAAACATCTAGTTCGATCTTTTTGGATTCGGCGAAAGTTTTTCCCTTATCTATAAATCGTTTCAGGTGCTCTAGGTTTTTGATTACTTGTGTTACTGTGATTTCGTAAATCGAAATGTCTGACATACTTCCATGGAAAGCTCCGATTTGGATCGATCAAGTCTTAAAAACAATTTGCATCTGATTCTATGGCACCGATCGAAATAGATCCGGTTGAAGTTTTACTGGATGGAAGTTTGGACCGGAAAATCCACGGAACTTCCAGGAGAAGAGATTTTGATCGAATAGAACGTATGAGTGGTCCCGTCAAAATTAGGATCGAAAATATACATCCCGTCCCCTAATGCACCTGCACTCGTATAACATCTGGAAGTTCTGCAAGTGGTGGAACTTCCCACGGTAAAGTTCATACCAAGAGTACTTCCTGAATAATTCGTAACAGTTCCTAAAGTACCGTTGGATGAGTTAAAGGGGGAATGGTATATATCAAAGAATAGGGAACTGTTTTGGGTGCATCTCAGATCGTAACCCATTAATACTCTGGAACCTATATTTCCGGGAGAAGGAACATAGGTTTGGAATCCTGCTCCGCTTGGATGACATCCGTTCGGGTTCGTGTCTTTTCGGATCTGAGTAGGAACTCCGGCTAAATTTCTCCATTCCATTAAACTGGAATCGGTTGTGTTCCCTGAAATATCCAGATTGGATCTATTATAAAAAAGCCATAGATCCGAAGAGGTTTTTATAAATTTCGGATATGCCGCACCTCCGGAACCCACAGGAAAAACAGCTCCAACGGAACCGGTTCCGGAAGATAGGAACAATTGATTGACCTGAGTGGCTGCTCCATTCGTAAAACGATATACTGTTACGTAATTATTAGGCGCATCATCCGTATTATTGTCGTGATCTTCGAAAGCAGTTACATATTTACTGCCGTCCCAAATTACGTCTAAATATCCGAATACGGTCCCGATGGTCCCATCGACTGTTTTGACGGTTGTGGGAGTTCCGATCAAACTTCCACTTGGGTTCACTCGGATATATCTAACTAAGTTCGCAAAAGAAGTATTTCCTCCAAATTCCACAAATACTATTACGAATTCATCCAGATCCGGATTATAAGCGGCGGATAACGTGCTTATCTTAGCACCCGGAGCGGTGGAGACCACCCCTGCGACGGTAATATCCGAACCGACAGCAATCTGTTCAATATCCAAAAACCTGGCTTTGATCGTATTTCCGGCCGAAGTCCAAACTGCCAGGTATTTATTCCCGGACCAAACTAGATCCAGCATAGGAATTCCTGCACTGGTGCTAAAGAACATAGGAGTTCCTACAACTAAGGAAGTCTTTTGGTTCACCTGAAAAAGATTCATTACCGGAACACTTCCGGTAAACCAGGTCCCGAAAACAGCTAAGTTCCTTTCACAGTCGATTTTAGAAGCTGAAACAAAACCGGCTTTTCCGGAATCTCCAGTGAGAGTACAGTTTTGTCCTCCAGTATAAGTTCCAAGATCGATCGTAAAATTTGTGCCTGCATCCAAAGTATCCGGAAAGGAGAAGGTTCCGTTATCCGAAATTTGCAGAGTTTGAGTTTCAGAAGTATCCGTATTTGTCAGGGTCAGATTCATCTCTTTGCCCGACTTATTTAAATATCCTATAACATTAACTTTAATCAGAGAAGGTCCCGGGGTATTACTTCCGAAAATTCCCAGGTTTCCGTCGAATGCAAGAGCGCCTATCGCAGAAGAACTTGCGTCTATGCTCACCGCTTTTGCGTTATTACATCCTGTGGATAAAAATACAATTAGAAGTAAGGCGACTACTAGCAGGGCGGTTTTTAGAAGAATATCCTGGAATTTCTCGTCTTTCAGAAATTTTTTCATGTCTTAACTCCCTCGTATAACTCTCGTTTGTTTTAGGGCTGGCTTCTGAAAAAACAGACAAGTTGTTCCGTGTAATTTGAGGGGAAAACCCTGTTCGGAGGCGAGTTTGGAACGAACGCTACCGATTCCGGAATGGGTGTTCGGGTGAGAAATTTTAAAATATCCCTAAAATGAGGGAGTGAATTTTTTTCTGAAATTCCGAATTGTTTCTCAAATTTTTATAATTGGGTTGTAATAGGGCCTGCTATCGAATGTAAATATATTCGGATGCGAAAGTTTTCTTACGGGACGGCGGCCCTTCTTCTTTTCTTTTTAGAATCCTGCTCATTCAAATCTATGGATCTCGCATTTGAAGCGATGCTCGAGGCTCAAATCGCCTGCCTGGTCGCAGGGAGCACTTGCGTGGATGCAAGTACCACTCCACCTCCTGGAGACGTAACACCTCCCACGGTCACGATCACAAATCTTCCTACTTCCGGAAGACCTGCAGTGGAGACAGGATTTCTTTTTGGAACTTCTTCCGATGATACCTTGGTTTCTTCCGTAGAGATCAGTATAGACGGGGGAACATACAGTGCTGCGATTGGAACAACTACCTGGAGTTTTGCTTTACCGAGCGGCTCTTCTAATTGGAGGCAGGGATCTCCGCATTCTATAGATATCAGAAGTGTGGATTCCAGCGGAAATATTTCCACAGTCCTGAGTTTGAATATTAGAAAAGGTTATAATAGGGATCTAAATGGGGACGGTTATGCGGATCTTGTTGTGATCGCTCCTGGAGATGCTTCCGGAATGGGAGTAGCTTATATTTTTAACGGGGGTTCTTCCGGTATAACTGCTACAGACCCGACTATGGCGGATCATTCCATTACCGGACAGGGTAGAATGGGCTATGCTTCCGCAATGGGAGATGTGAACGGAGACGGTTATGGAGATCTTGCGATTGGAGCTTCCGATTATGCAGGATTACAAGGGATCGCTTATATATTTCACGGAAGTTCTTCCGGGATTACGACTAACTCTGCCGGAAGCGCGAACCTGATCTTAACTTACGGCGGCGCAAACGAATTCGGATATTCTATTGCCTTAGGAGATGTGAACGGAGACGGGTACGATGATCTGGCAAACGGAGCATATCGTGTAGGTGGATTTTCGGGACTCGCATTCGTTTATTATAGCACGGGAACAGGCGGCATCTCTTCCGTCGCCGGAACTACTATTTCAGGCCCGGGCGGAAGTAATTTTGCCTGTGGAATCGCATTAGGCGATATTAATGGAGACGGATTTTCGGATCTGATCGTCGGGGGAAACGCATACTCTGCTTCTGCCGGAGCGATTTGGATCTTTCATAGCACCGGGTCAGCAGGAATTACTGTGACTTCTTATACATTAGCAAATACGAATATAGTTGGGGAGACTCTTAGTAATTTAGGGATACGCGTTTTTACGGGTGATGTGAACGGGGATGGATATGCGGATCTTGCTGCAGGAGGCCCTCAATTCAGCGGCTTTTTCGGAAGAAGTTACGTATTTAACAGCACTGGGACTACGAGCGGGATAACAGCTACTTTTGCCACTAGTGCGACCACGATAATCAGTTCTTCAGTTTTTAGCGGTTTGGGAGCCGGAGTCACTTTGGGAGATATTAATGGGGACGGATTCGATGATTTTGCTACAAGTGCTCCCAATTATGCTACGGGTACCGGTAGAGTGTACGTGAATATGAGTAATGGAACCCAAATTTCAGCGACTTCTATCAATACAATTTTGGGAGAAGCATCCAATCATTTTTTTGGAGGTTCTCTTGTAATCTCCGACATAAATGGAGATGGTAACGGAGACTTAGCGGTCGGAGCTTATGCTTATCCTGACGGAGTTACGTTATTCGGAAGAGCCTATATTTTTAATAGTTTCGGTTCCACTGCATATGCGGCCGGAAGTGCTGGCTCTGCTACAACGATCATCTCAGGGGCTTCCGGAAACGAATTCGGAAATAATGTAGTGGATGCAAATATTCCGAAGGACCTATACCCTAAGTTTTTAGGAGTTTGGACCTTCGGAAATTTAGAAAATTATAGGATCCAAATTTAAGAAAACTAAAATATTTAAGTCAGTTTCGGTCTTCTTTTTTCCTTTAAAGCGCTCATTGCTTCCAGCAAATTCGCCACTACTTTAGGATCTTCAAAACTACTCTTGGTGAATTCCAATTGGGATCCGAATTTATCGTTGATCTCTTTGTTGATCGCCGCCTTAGTCCTTCTATAAGCGCTTGGTGCGATCGCCATTACTTCATCCAATTTTTTCAGGACCAATTTACGCAGATCTTCCTTATTATCAGCAGTTTCATTGATCAAGGAAATTTCTTTGGCTTCTCCCGCTTTGTATGCGGTTCCTAAAAGGCAAACCTCGTTCAGGTATTCAGATTTAACAGTGATCTTCAGTTTATCGATAAAACTGATAGGAAGAGGAAGTCCGACCAGAACTTCGGTAAAAGCGATCCTTGCTTTGCCTTCCAACATAAATTTGAAATCGCAGGATAGAGTGATCACTGCGCCTCCGCCCATCGCGTAACCTGTCACTTCTGCAAGAAGAGGTTTTCCGAAACTTAAAAGTTTACCGAATAGGATCACGATCTGACCCATTTCTGCAGTGAGCTTTTCTCTAGGAGTATTTAGGATGTTCTCCGCATCAATACCATTGGAAAAAAATTTAGGATTGTCGGAACTTATAAGGACCGCACGGATATTATCGTCTTTGTCGATCTCTGCCAGGATATTTTCCAGCTCTATCATATTCTCCCTGGTCAAAGAATTCTGATCGTTCGTTTGTATCTTAATACATTCGGCTCTGCCGTTTTTTAATTGGATAGGTTCCCGCAAATAGTTCATAAGGCATGATTAGGAAGTCCGACAGAAGTCATCCACTCGAATTTTATGGTTTAAAAGACAAACTAACCATGCCCTGGTATGTTAACAGGTCCGAAATTTTATCTATAACCTCCGGATGCACTGATCCTTTCTCCGGTTAACCAATAGGAATCTTCGGATGCTAAGAACAATGCGACCTTGGCGATGTCATCCGGCTGTCCTATTCTTCCTAAAGGAGTTTTGGAAACGATCTGTTTTTCCATATCGCTTCCTATCATTCCTAGTCTATGAGCCCCTTCCGTTTCCACGCCGCCTGGTGCTATCGTATTCACTCTGATCTTTTTGGAACTAAGTTCCAAAGCCAATACTTTTGAAACAGTGTCCAACGCACCTTTCGTAGAAGCATACACGACTGAATTCGGTACCGGAATATCACTCACAATGGAACTTATATTGATCACGGATCCTCCTTCCGGAGAGAAATAATTCAGAGATTCTTGAGTGGCGAGTATCGGACCGAGAACGTTAATATTCATCTGTCTATGAAACTCGTCTTCGGTAACGGATTGTAACGGAGCGAATTCGAATACGCCTGCGTTATTCACCAGTATATTCACTGAACCGAAAGCTTTTTTTGTCTCTGTGAAAAGACGTTTAACATCCGATGACTTGGACATATCTCCCTGTACCGCGATCGCTTTGCCTCCTTGTTTTTCGATTTCTGCCACAACCTTATCCGCGCCTTCTTTACTGGAAGAATAATTCACCACTACGGATGCACCGGCAGAACCCAATGTTTTAGCGATACTTGCTCCAATTCCTTTAGAAGCTCCCGTTACCACTGCAACTTTACCTTTTAACTGACTCATAAGATCACTCCTGAATATTCGGATCTGATAAATTTTATAGTTAGACAAGTATCAAAGTGTTTGTTCTTGAAATATTTAGATAATTCGATAATTATCAAATTAACGAAACTAGAATGAGCGTCGGTCGGTAGAATTTAGATCTGGGAAAGTTTGTCCAGGTATGCCTTGAATACGTCCCTTCTTAGGGTGATATTCACGAATTTTCCTTCTTTGGATGTCTCTATTAAGCCTGCATTTTCCAATTCTTTGATATGATGGGAAAGTGTGGCAGGGCTGATATCCTGGGACTTGTTCAAGGTGCTGCAGGCGGTGGGTTCTTTAGTAGAGCCGATACATTGAAGAAGCTGAAATCTCCTAGGCTCGGCTAAGGCCCTGGAAATTTTAGTAAATTCCTTTTCCGTAAGTTTGAGTGGTTTAGGATTCGGCACTCTCTCCATGATTACTTATTTAGACGGTCCTGTCTAAAAGAAAATTTCGCTTTTGAAAGCGCCTGCGACGACTCAACGATTATCTATTAAGTTTCCCGAATATAGATCCGGGGCAAATAAGCAGTCATTCCAAACAGATCCTAACCGAAGTTCATATCATGCCTGGAGCATCGTTTTTCTAGGATTCGGACGGGATCTATTGATCCATTCTAAATTCCACTTTCCAAGTTTTGTAGCATATAAAACCACATAATTTCTGCTATTTTGCCTCAAATTTGAAATAAATAGTTGCTTTCAGTTTCCTAAAAATCATAGAATATCCCCTCGGTTTGGCCCCGGGAAGTTTTATAAAAAGTTAAAATATGGCAGCTAAGGATAGTACCGAGATAGAGATCGATTTATTATTGGAGGCTATTTACCAGAAATACGGGTACGACTTTAGGCAATATTCGGACGCTCATATAAAACGCAGGATCATGAATCGGATGGTATTGGCAGGGTATAATACGGTTTCGGAAATGCAGTTTCAACTTCTACATAATAAAAGTTTTGCGAACGAGCTTTTGAACGATCTATCTATCACCGTTACGGAGATGTTCCGGGATCCTGGCTTTTACAGATCCGTTCGTGAAAAGATCGTGCCTATCTTAAAAACCTATCCATTCATAAAGATCTGGCATGCAGGTTGTTCTACCGGCGAGGAAGTATACTCGATGGCAATCCTTCTCACTGAAGAAGGACTTATGGAAAGAACTACTATTTACGCAACCGATTTCAACCAGAGAGCCTTAGACGAGGCTAAACAAGGTATATTTTCGAATAATCTAATAAAGGAATATACTTCGAATTATCAAGTTTCGGGGGGAAGGTCCTCTTTTTCGGATTATTATACCGCCGATGAGAATATGGCGATCATAGGCCAAAATCTCAAAAAGAATATAGTTTGGGCAAATCATAACCTAGTCACCGACAGCGTATTTGCGGAGGTGCATATGATATTATGTAGGAATGTACTTATCTATTTTAAAAGGGAACTTCAGAACAAGGTGCATCAAATGTTTTATGAAAGTTTAATTAACGGGGGAGTTCTTTGTTTGGGCTCCAAGGAAGGGATGTATTTTAGCGAGCTGAAGGATGTATACCAAGAGTTGGATCGGAAACAGAAAATATTCAAGAAGAAGTATTAGATATTTTTAAAATATTTTATGGGATACGGTGCGATTGTGATTGGAGTTTCTTCGGGAGGGTTGAAGGCTCTTGGTGAAATTTTACCTTCTTTGCCTCAGAATTATCCTATCCCGATAGTGATCGTGCAGCATCTGAGTCCGCGTTCGGACGGATATTGGATCGAGAGTATGGATAAGATCTGTAAGTTATTCGTGAAAGAAGCGGACGAAAAAGAAAAAATAGAAAGAGGGAATATTTATATGGCTCCTGCAAATTATCATCTATTGGTGGAACAAGATAGGACGTTTTCCCTAAGCACGGATGCAAAGGTGAATTTTGCAAGACCATCCATAGACGTACTTTTCGAATCCGCAGCGGAAGTTTACGGAAAGGAATTGATCGGACTTATTTTGACCGGTTCCAATTCGGATGGAGCCTTAGGTCTCAAAAAAATAAAAGAAGAAGGCGGGCTGACAATCGTACAGGACCCGGAAACCGCGGAATCGTCCTCCATGCCTGCACATGCTATATCAACTTCTTCCGTGGATCATATACTTCCTTTGGAAGGGATCCAAAAATTACTGATCCGATTAGGCGAGAGAGATTGAAGTGAATTTAAAAAGAATGACGATCCGAGCCAGACTATTTTTCGGTTTTTCCATCCTACTTTTGATACTTGTAGGCACATCTATATTCGTAATCGATAAACTTTCGGAATCTAATTTTAGGCTGCAGAAGATCGTTGATGAAACCGCTAAAAGAGTAAATTTATCCAACGAAATTTTGATCAATCTGTTGGAAGCTACCCGCCATGAAAAAAATCTCATTTTAGAAATGTCTCCCGAGAAAATGGGATATTTCCAGGAAAGATTCAATACTGCGACCGAATCTGTAGACGAAAGGATTTTCCAATTAGACGGGATCATGGACGATGAGGGCAGGAAACTTTTAGAAGAATTTAAAACTACTTGGAAGGAATTTAAGATCTATTTGGATGAGATCGTTTCTCTTGCATTAAAAAATAATAATGAAAAGGCGTTCGCACTTTCCGCAGGGAGAGGACGGCTCTTGAGAGATCTGGCATCCAAGCAGATCGCCAAAATTGTGGAAAGAAGTCAAAAGTCAATGGAGGCGGAAAGACAGAGGAATATCAAGGATTACGAATATACGTTTTCCGTTTTGGTCTTTGTGGTGATATTTAGTGCTTCTGCCGTGGTATTGATTGCTTATTGGATCGTAAGAAGTATCACCGAAAGGATCCGTTTTATGGCGGGAGAAGCGGAACTGATCGCCGGAAGAGGATCTATGGATCGAAAATTGGAGGATCCTACAAAGGACGAACTAAGGGCGATCTTCGATTCCTTGGTGAATATAAACGAAAGTTTTAAGGAGGTAGCACATAATGCAAGTATTGTAGCCTCCGGGAATTATTCCGTGGATCTGCTTCCTAGATCTGAGAACGATATTTTGGGGATCTCATTGACGAAGATGACCCAGGCACTTCGTCTTACGACCTCCGAAAATGAAAGGCATAATTGGTTAACCCAAGGCCAAAACCAATTGAACGAAAAATTAAAAGGGGACCAAAGTATAGAAGCTCTCGCCCAGGAAGTGGTAAACTTTTTAGGAGAATATCTTAAGGCCCAAATAGGCGCGATCTATCTTTTAGATGAAAGAGATAAATATCTGAGACTGAGCGGAGAGTATGCGTTTAGCGGGGGAAAAGCCGCGAATAAGTTCTCCCTGAAAGAAGGTTTGATCGGCCAGGCAGCATTTGACCAAAAAACGATCTTATTAACGGATCTGAAAGAAGATCAGATACGTATCGTTTCTTCTATCTTAGATACGAAACCTGCTAATATTCTAGTTCTTCCATTTTTATTCGAAGGCCAAACTTTGGGAGTTATAGAAATAGGAAAATTGGACCAATTTACCGAGTTGGAAGTCGAATTTTCCAAAAATTGCATGGAGAATATCGGGATCAGCGTATACTCCGCAATTGCTAGAAAAAAGATCCAAGAGTTATTAGAAGAAACCCAAGCTCAAGGAGAGGAATTACAGTCCCAGCAGGAAGAATTGAAACAAATGAATGAGGAGCTGGAAGAGCAGACCCAGGTCCTAAAACAACAACAAGAAGAACTCCGCATTACAAACGAAGAATTAGAAGAACAAACCCAAACCTTGGAAGTTAAAAATAGGGAAGTGGAGGCAGCAAGATCCGATATAGAACAAAAAAGTAAACAACTAGAGGTTAGCAGTAAATACAAGTCCGAATTTTTAGCCAACATGTCCCATGAGCTTAGGACTCCTTTGAACAGTCTTTTAATTCTTTCCAAGGATCTATCCGAAAACAGCAAAAAGAACCTGAATTCCGACCAGGTAGAAAGTGCGAATATCATCTATAAAAGCGGCCAGGACCTTCTAGTGTTGATCAATGAAGTATTAGATCTTTCTAAAATTGAGTCCGGAAAGATGCAGATCAATATAGAAAAGGTATCCATTCGGGAATTGATGGATTCTCTGCTCAGGGATTTTAAACACCAGGCGGACAAAAAACAGCTAAGTTTAGTAAGTGTTATTTCCTCGGATTCTCCGGAGTATATTTTTACGGATCCGCTTCGTTTGAATCAGATCCTTAAAAATTTATTGTCTAATTCCTTAAAATTCACTGAAAAAGGAAAGATCAGTCTGGAAGTCCGGCCGGAGGGATATCAGAAAATCCTAATATCGGTTTCGGACACGGGGATAGGCATCCCGGAAGAAAAACAAATGTCCATATTCGAAGCATTCCAGCAGGCGGATGGAAGCACTTCTCGTAAATACGGCGGAACAGGTCTTGGATTATCTATTTCTAGGGAATTGGCTAAAATTTTAGGAGGTTATATCAATTTAGAAAGTAAGATCAACCAAGGTTCTACATTCTCCCTATTCATTCCTTTGGATATTAAAAAGGAAAATGTAACCTCCGCTTCTTATTTGGAAAAAGTAAGTCCCGTCTTGGAAGAAAAAAGCCCTTCTGCTCTGAGAGAAAACCGATTTATAGATTCTCCGAACGCCGAGGACGATAGAAATACTATTTCAGAAAATGATAAAGTAGTTCTGGTGATCGAGGATGATTTGAAATTTGCATCCGTTTTGATCAAGCAGGCCCATGATAAGGATTTTAAATGTTTATCCGCCTCTACGGGAGAAGATGGATTGGTGCTTGCCGAGAAATATCTACCGAGTGCGGTTATTTTGGATCTGAATCTTCCCGGGATCAACGGTCATACTGTGCTGAACGAGCTTAAATCCAATCCTAAGGTAAGGCATATCCCTGTTCATGTAATTTCCGGTAACGAATATTCTATAGAACCTATTAAAGAAGGTGCAGTGGAATATTTGGTAAAACCTGTGAACAAAAAAGAATTAGAAGAGGCGTTCAACAGGATAGAGAACTTTATCAATCGAAAGATGAAAAATCTTCTGATCATTGAGGATGATGATAGTTCCAGGATCGCCATGAGAAAGTTGATCGGGAACGGAGATGTAAAATGTTTCGAGGCAAGTAATGGCAGGGATGCGATCAAGGCTTACCAAGAAAATTATTTCGACTGTATCGTTTTGGATATAGGCCTTCCTGATATGAGTGGATTCGAACTTATCTATGAGCTGGAGAAAATAAAAGGCCAGACAATGCCTCCTATTATCATATATACCGGAAAGGAACTGACCAGGGAAGAAAATGCGGAACTCCAAAAATATGCGGAGAGTATTATCATCAAAGGAGTAAAATCGGAAGAGAGATTATTGGATGAGACCGCACTATTCCTTCATAGGACCATCAGTAAACTTCCCGAAGGAAAACAAAAGATCATAAACAATTTATATGATAAGGAAGCGATCTTCCAGAAAAAGAAAGTTCTAGTTGTGGACGATGATATGAGGAATGTATTCGCATTATCTAAAATTCTAAAGGATAGGGGAATGGAAGTGTTTAAGGCGGATAATGGGAAGACCGCCTTAACGTCTCTGGATTCCAGGCAGGATATGGATATTGTTCTAATGGATATCATGATGCCTGAGATGGACGGATACGAAACGATGAAACGAATACGTTCCGATAAAAAATACGATAAACTTCCTATTATTGCGCTCACTGCTAAAGCGATGAAAGACGATCGTCAAAAATGTATAGATGCGGGAGCTAACGATTATATCTCAAAACCTGTGGATGTGGAGAGATTACTTTCTTTGATGAGAGTTTGGTTGAGCAGGTAAGTTTATGAACACTAAGGCTAAAATTCTGATCGTTGACGATAGGCCGGAAAACCTTCTTGCGCTGGAAACGGTTCTCAAAGATCTGGATGTGGATCTGATCCGTGCATTGAGCGGGAATGAAGCATTAAAGGCTACATTACATCATGATTTTGCTTTGGCTTTACTGGATATCCAAATGCCGGAAATGGACGGATATGAACTTGCTACCATTCTAAGAGAAGAAGAGAAGACTGCAAGGCTTCCTTTTATTTTTATCTCCGCAGTTTATACGGATAATATGAACGTATTTAAGGGTTATGAAAGAGGCGCATTCAGCTTTATCACAAAACCTTTCGAACCTCAGATATTGAGGAATAAGGTGAAATTTTTTGTAGAGAAACATATGCAGGAGATCTCTCTACAGAACCTAAATCAGGACCTCCTAAAGAAGAATGAAGAATTGGAAAGCGCAAACAAGGAACTGGATGCATTCTGCTATTCCGTTTCTCACGATCTTAGAGGACCATTACGTGCTATCGAAGGTTTTGCTAAAATTCTCCAGGAAGATTATACGAAGGATCTGGATGATGAGGCAAAACGGATCCTGGGAGTGATCGTTGGAAGCACTCTAAAGATGGACAAGCTGATCGATAGTTTACTTCTGCTTTCCAGAATGGGGAAGAAGGAAATTACAAAAACTATAGTGAATGTTTCGGAACTTGTGCAACATATTCTCTACGAACTACAAGTGGAAACACAAAATGGAAAAACCAAGATCCAAATAGGAGAATTATATCCCGTTATGGGAGATATGGAATTGCTCGGTCAGGTTTTTATAAATTTGATCTCTAACGCGATCAAGTATTCTTCCAAAAAGGAAGAGCCGATCGTTGAAATAGGATGTAATCGAGCAAACGGAGAAAATACCTACTTTGTAAAAGACAACGGCGCCGGTTTTAATATGAAATACCAGAACAGACTTTTTGGTGTATTCCAAAGATTACACGATAACCGTGACTTCGAAGGTGTGGGTATAGGACTTGCAATCGTTCATAGGATTGTCACTCGTCACGGCGGAAAAGTTTGGGCAGAAGGTGAAGTAGGCAAAGGTGCAACCTTCTATATTACTCTTCCGGAGATCCAAGAAATTTAATTTTGTTTTTTTGGTTTGCCCATCCAGCGTAAAGGGCCGCTTCCGTATCTTCCCAGCTTATCTTGTGGGTTCGCTAATTTACAAGTAAGAAGTGAAAGACAGCCACAACCGATACAAACGGATAATCCGTTCTTTAATCTATGAAGTTCCGCGATCTTCTCCTCTATACGTAAACTCCAGGTTTTGGAAAGTTTGGACCAGTCTTGTCCATTGGGAGTATGATCTTCCGGTAATTTTGCGATCTCTGCGGCGATCTCATCCAAGGAAAGTCCCACTCTTTGTGCAAATACTACGAAAGCAATCCTTCTCAAAACATGTCTAGGATATTGTCTATGACCTGAACCTGCTCGAACCGAACGGATCAGTCCTCTTTCTTCATAAAAACGTAATGCAGACGAGGCGACCCCGCTTCTTTTGGAAACTTGTCCGATACTTAAAAATTCGTCCTTATCCACTACATTCTCCCAAATCTAAACTTAAAGTGAACTTTAGGTATGAATTTTATCCAAATAGCATTATAAGCACAAACATTTTAGGATTTTTTCAGGAAAAATCCTAAAAAAACAACCTAAGACTCTTTACTTCAAGTTCACTTTAACTTGTAGAATCTTCTAAGTTTAATAATACAAGGGTGTTCTATAATGTTATTAGAAAAGATCAGTACCGGCTCCGGTCTTAGATTAGGAATTATATTAGCTAGTACCAGAAAGGGCAGGTTTGGGGATACGGTCGCAAAATGGTTTGAAGAGATCTCTAAACAAGATTATAGATTCGAGACCGATTTAATAGATCTTTCTGAATTTTCTTTGCCTTGGGACATGTCAAAGGATATGGATTCGGACCTTCCCTTATTCTCGGATAGAATAGCTGAAGCGGATGCTTTTGTAGTAATTACACCGGAGTATAACCACGGATATCCTGCGTATTTAAAGTTGGCAATTGACTCACTTCATGAAGAATGGAATGCGAAGCCTCTTGGATTCGTTTCCTATGGAGGAAGTTCCGGCGGTTTAAGAGCGGTGGAGCAGCTTCGCAATGTATTTGCGGAATTAAGAATGACCACCATTCGAGACTGTGTTAGTTTTCATTGGGCTCATGCCAGGTTCCATAACGGAAGACCTACTGAGGAATTTCGTTACGCATCTTCGGCTGAGAAATTATTGAATGAATTGTATTGGTGGGGAAACGTTTTGAAACAAGCTAGGATGAATTTCCCACAATCCGTTCTGAGGTCCTGATTTTAAGGAATAAATATGAAATTTACGTTTAGTAAATACCAAATCTTTGTAGTCGCCTTATTGGCATTTATCCAATTCACAGTGGTTCTTGATTTTATGATCTTATCTCCATTAGGAGTTCAGGTCATGGATCAACTGAAAATATCCACAACCAAATTCGGTCTGGTAGTTTCCGCATATGCATTTAGCGCGGGGATTTCCGGGATCTTGGCCGCCGGTTTTGCAGACAGATTCGATCGTAAAAAGATGTTATTATTCTTTTATACGGGTTTCGTTTTAGGAACTGTTCTTTGTGGGATCGCACCAAATTACGAATTTCTACTATTTGCAAGAATTGTAACGGGTCTTTTCGGCGGTGTAATCGCTTCTATCAGCTTTGCGATCATTGCGGATCTATTTCCTATGGAAGCAAGAGGAAGAGTGATGGGACTCGTGATGACTGCATTTGCTGCCAGCCAAGTTTTCGGTCTTCCGATCGGTGTGTTCTTTTCGAACCTTTGGGGATGGCAGTCTCCTTTCTGGATGATCGCTGTTATTAGCGGTCTTGTTGGAGTTGCCGCTTTATTTAAGCTAGAGCCGATCGTTTCTCACTTGGGTCATGGAACTGAAAATAAAGCGATCAAACATTTGGTGGCTACTGCAGGAAATTCGAATTATCTTCCTGGATTTTTGGCAACAATGCTCTTGGCAACCGGCGGATATATGCTTATGCCTTTCGGTTCTGCGTTCAGTGTTCATAATTTAGGAATTACTTTAGAAGATCTTCCTTTAGTGTATTTTGTGACCGGGGTTGTAAGTATGGCTGCAGGTCCTTTGATCGGCAGGGCGGCGGACAAATTCGGAAAATATCCAATATTTCTTATTTCTTCTCTAATTGCCTGCGGGATACTTTTCTATTATACTGCAATGGGGATCACACCTCTTTGGTTTGTGATATTGATCAACTCCGCGTTATTTGTAGTGATTACTGGTAGAGTGATCTCGGCTCAGGCATTAAATTCTGCGATGCCTGAACTGAGAGACAGGGGAGCTTATATGGCGATCAGTTCTTCTTTGCAGCAATTATCCGGAGGAATCGCTTCTTATGCGGCCGGGCTTATCGTTGTCCAGACTCCAAGCGGATATATCCAAGGTTATCCGAACTTGGGTTATGTTGTGATTATAGCTATTTTGATCACTGTGGCGATCATGCATAAGGTGAACGAGTATGTTTCTTCTAAACATCCTGCCCCGGTTAAAGGTGAAAAAGAAGCAGCCTTAGTTTCCGAAACCTAATCGATCTATTTTTCAGGGAAGAAGGTGCTCTTCTTCTCTGAAAATCCTAATCTACGATTTAAGATTGCATTTAAAACCAGATTTCCTATCTTCTTTACCTTATGAGCGATATAGAAGTTAAGGTACTTAGCACTCCTGAAAATTACAAAACAATCCTACGTAGTAAAAATCACGAAGTAATCGCGGACGAATCCAAAGAAGATGGTGGAGGAGATCTGGGACCTTCTCCACATGAATACCTTCTTCTTTCCTTAGGAGCTTGCACTGATATCACTATCAGAATGTATGCTCAAAGAAAGAAAATGGATCTGAAAGAAGTGATCGTAGAACTGAACCTTACCAAAGGAACGGATCATACTGAGATCCAAAGGATCGTTAAGTTAGAGGGAAATTTGAGCGAGCAGGAAAGAGAAAGACTTTTGCAGGTCGCAAACGCCTGCCCGGTTCACAAAACTCTGACGCATCCTATCCAGATAGAGACCAAACTGGGCTAAAAATAATTTCCAAGCCTTCTAATCTTATTCTTTGGGAAACGGAAGGCAGGGAAACCAGGTCCAATCAATCGAATCTCACTTTGACCGTATGAAATTCGTATTTTCTAAAATTATTCCATTCTACTTATTTTTCACCTCCGCATTTTTAATTTCCTGTCTTTCTTCCGTAAAAGATCCAAAAGACGAGTTTGTATACGTGCAGAACGTTCAGGGCAAAAGTGAAGAAGAATTGGAATTAAACGCTAAACGAAAAATTTTAGAGAATGGATTGGGAGAATTAGTCCAAGGATATTCTCAAGTCATCGGCGGTAAGTTGAAGGAAACTATAGTAAATTCCTCCGTCGAAGGATTTGTGTTAGAATATTCTAAAGTAGGTACTACTCGAAAGCTGGCCGGCGGTCTTCTGGAAATAGACTCTAAAGGTAAGGTGAACCGAAAAGCAGTCCAGGACGCTTTGAAGGAAAGATATAAGGATATCGGAAAACCGAAATTTTTAGTATTTATCGAAGAAAGAATATTAGGAAAACAAAATATAAAAGAGAGGATTGGGATTACCGAAAATGAGATCATACGAGTTTTCTCGGATTTCGATTTTTTGGATAAAAAACAATTCTATCGTGTTCTTTTTAAGGAAGGGAAGAAGGACCCGGGCGTTCTTTCCGAACACTCTTTTGAGGATAAAATATTATCTTTGGCTTCCGAGTCGGAGGCGGAGATCTTACTGGTAGGACAAACGGAAGTCACTGATCTGGGAAAGATAGAAGATTCAAATCTTCATTCTTACCAATCCGTTCTTAGATTCAAAATTTTTGATGTAAATACCGCCAGGATCATCGCGGCTGATAATTCTTCCGGAGTTTCTCCTCATATAAATCCGAACACGGGGATCCAGGAATCTATCAAAAGGTCGGTGGAAAAAGCTTATCCTAAAATAAAAGAACAGATCTCCGATAAATGGAAACCTGGGAATTTGATCCGCATTAAAATAGAAGGATTAAGTTATGATGATTATTTGGAGAAGGATGTGCAGGGGATTATAAGGACTATCCAAGGAGTCAATCGTGTAAGTGAGACCTCCGGTCCTGACCCGAATAAAGGGATTGTTTTAGAGATAGAAGCATTATATAACGGTGGAGCTTTGTATCAAAAACTTAGGGAAAGAAAAGAAGATTTTGGTATAGAGTTTTCCGGGAAAGAGGTAAAGTCCTCTTATATCCATTTATTCTTTAAAAAATAGGAATATTCTCCATTATTCAAATTTCTACGACTTTAGATATAGTACATTACTATTTTCTTTTTCTTTGCTGTTAGGTGAAAAAACGGATTGAAAGATGAAAATTTTAATTAGATAATCGCGGGGTGCAAGGCTTTTCGAATATTGACCAAGAGCCGAGTTACGGTTCCTTTTCCGAACCTTTTCCTCGCGAATCCGCAGGATTTTCTAAGGATGATCCTATTGATAGATACAATCCGGAAGACCAAAACACTAAAGACGAACTCTTAAAAAAGATCTCCGTTTTAAATCTTCTACAGCAAGTGGCCACTGCTGCGAACGAAGCAAATGATGTAGAATCAGTGCTTCAATTTTCGGTAGATAGAATATGTGCGATTGCGGATTGGAAATTGGGTCTCGTATGTTTAGTGTTAGAAGAGTCAGAAAAGCCGGAATATTCTTCTATCTCCTTCTCCAGAGAGGAGAAATTCCTAAAAGAGTTTCGGAATTTATTAAGGAACAGATCTAAAAAGGAAGAATCTATTCTTACGGAAAGGGTCAGGAACGGAAGAAAACCGATCTTGCTCGAAAACTTTCCTTCTTATATAAAAGGAGATATAAAGGAACTTTCTATCAAAGCTGGGATTGAAGAGGCGATCGGGATCCCTATCCTAGTAAAAGAAAATCTGGTAGGTGTTCTTGAATTTTATTCCGGAAATAAATCCACTGATCCTTCTTTTTTCGAAGCTGTTTCTCATATCAGTTCCCAGATTGGAAGGGTATTCGAGAGAAGGGACGCAGAGAACCATCTGAAAACTTCCGGTGAACAATTAAGAGCATTGTCTGCAAGACTACAAGAAGTAAGAGAGGAAGAAAGACTACTTATAGCAAGAGAAGTTCACGACGAGTTGGGACAATTATTAACCGTTCTTAAAATAGATCTTACATTATTAAAAAATAATTTTCAAAAATCAAAAGGATCAGATTCAAAACTAGTATCCGAACTTCTATCCATGATCAAGGTCGCAGACTCCGGTATAGAGTCGGTGCAAAGAATTGCAACCGAATTGAGGCCTTTAATTTTGGAGGATTTAGGCCTTTTAGAAGGGATTGAATGGTATGCAAAGGATTTCGAGAAGAGGACGGGAATTCGCTGCGAAATCCGGATCCCTGCGGGAATTCTATCTCTTGAAAAGGATCCGTCCATCGCATTATTCCGTATTTTCCAAGAAGCGTTAACTAACGCAGCAAGACATTCTAAGGCAAGTTCCATCCAGGTTTCCTGCTCGGAAGAAGGTCCATTTCTCATTCTGAAAATCCAAGACAATGGGATCGGGATAGATCCTAAAAAGATGAACCAATCTAAGTCCCTTGGACTGATCGGAATGAGAGAAAGAGCGGTCGTCTTGGGCGGGGAGGTCTCCATCTCAGGCGGTCCTGGAAAGGGCGCAAGTGTGATCGTAAAAATACCAATCTCAAATCGAAATAAGGAGGATTTCCTATGATTTCCACATTGATCGCTGATGATCATTTATTGATCCGAGAAGGTTTAAGAAAGATCCTATCGGAAGAAGAAGACATAGAGATCGTTTACGAGGCGGAAAACGGACAGCAGGTTTTGGATTATCTTGCGGGACAATCCGTGCAAGTGCTGATCCTGGATATAAATATGCCGATGATGAGCGGTTTGGATATATTAAAATATGTTCATAAACTTTCTCCCGATACAAGAGTTCTTATTTTGAGCATGTATCCGGAGGATAGATTTGCGGTCCGCGCTTTGAAGGCTGGTGCATCCGGTTATATCACTAAAGCAAGCGCCGGAGATGAACTCATCTCCGCAGTGCGTAAGGTGATAGAAGGCGCTAGATATATTAGTCCTGAAGCGACCGAGATGTTGGTGAGAGAACTTTCTAAACCTTCGGATAGGCTTCCTCATGAAACTCTTTCAGAAAGAGAGTTCCAGATACTTATGCTTTTAGTGAAAGGTAAAAATGTTCGATCTATTTCGGAAGATCTAGGTTTGAGTGTGAATACAGTAAACACATATAGGGCCAGGATCTTTGAAAAGATGAGTTTGAAATCCACACAAGAGCTTGTTCGGTACGCATACGACCATAAACTTCTGGAATAAATTTCCAAAATTAAAAACAATTCGTTTTTGTAATGTTCTTTGCCTTCTGTCACATTTCTTGTGACAGAAAAATTCTTCGTTTAACTTAATCCATACGATCTATTTGTGAAATAATTTTTGTTGTTATTCCATTCATTTTACGTCATGATTCTTCTTCGTGCGCATTAACCTTTTATTATAGGTTCAGGTCCTGACATGAAGAATGCCTCTACAATAGATCCCAAACAAGATAAAGACTCTCTAAATCCGAAACAATTATTGGAAGTTCTCACCGCATTTAAACGTGGGGACTTCTCCAAACGAATGCCTTTGGATAATGTGGGGATCGCGGGTAAAATTTCGGACTTATTGAACGATATCATGGACCAGAACGATAGAATGGTCAAAGAGTTTGAGAGGATCAGTAATGAGGTTGGGCAAGAAGGTAAAATTTCTCAAAGGGTAAGTGGAATTTCTTCCACAGGTTCTTGGGGTACTTGTATGAATTCGATCAACTCTCTGATCGGAAATCTTGTGCAGCCGAATACCGAGGTAATGAGAGTGATCGGCGCAGTGGCAGGCGGTGACCTTTCTCAGAACATGTCTTTGGAAATTGAAGGAAGACCTCTTAAGGGAGAATTTTTTAGAACTGCGAAGATCGTGAATATCATGGTGGACCAGTTAAACTCATTCGCTTCCGAGGTAACTCGGGTGGCAAAAGAGGTAGGAACAGAAGGTAAGCTGGGTGGACAAGCGGATGTTCGAGGAGTTGCGGGGACTTGGAAAGACTTAACGGATAGTGTGAACTCGATGGCGTCTAACTTGACCGGCCAGGTTCGAGATATTGCGGAAGTTACCAAAGCAGTTGCGACAGGTGACTTATCCAAGAAGATCACGGTGGATGTTAAGGGAGAGATCTTAGAGTTAAAGAACACGATCAACACGATGGTGGACCAGTTGAACTCATTCGCTTCCGAGGTAACCAGGGTTGCTCGGGAAGTGGGAACGGAAGGTAAATTGGGAGGACAGGCGGATGTTCGAGGAGTTGCAGGGACCTGGAAGGACTTAACGGATAGTGTGAACTCGATGGCATCCAACCTAACGGGCCAGGTGCGAAATATTGCCGAAGTTACTACAGCGGTAGCTCGAGGAGACTTATCCAAGAAGATCACAGTGGATGTTAAGGGAGAGATCTTAGAGTTAAAGGACACCATTAACACGATGGTGGACCAGTTGAACTCATTCGCTTCCGAGGTAACTCGGGTAGCAAGAGAGGTGGGAACAGAAGGTAAACTGGGGGGCCAAGCGGATGTTCGAGGAGTTGCAGGGACTTGGAAGGACTTAACGGATAGTGTGAATTCGATGGCATCCAACTTAACAGGTCAAGTGCGTAATATTGCCGAAGTTACTACAGCGGTTGCAACCGGAGACTTATCTAAGAAGATCACGGTGGATGTAAAAGGAGAGATCCTAGAACTCAAAAACACCATTAACACAATGGTGGACCAGTTGAACTCGTTCGCTTCCGAGGTAACCAGGGTTGCTCGGGAGGTGGGAACGGAAGGTGCATTAGGCGGCCAGGCGGATGTGCAAGGGGTTGCAGGGACATGGAAGGACTTAACGGATAGTGTGAACTCGATGGCATCCAACCTAACCGGTCAGGTGCGAAATATTGCCGAAGTTACTACAGCGGTAGCTAGAGGCGACCTTTCCAAGAAGATCACAGTGGACGTAAAAGGAGAGATCCTCGAGTTAAAGGACACCATTAACACGATGGTGGACCAGTTGAACTCATTCGCTTCCGAGGTAACCAGGGTTGCAAGAGAGGTAGGTACAGAAGGTAAACTGGGAGGCCAGGCGGACGTACAAGGGGTTGCAGGAACCTGGAAGGACTTAACGGATAGTGTGAACTCTATGGCATCCAACCTAACCGGCCAGGTTCGTAATATTGCCGAAGTTACTACAGCAGTTGCGACCGGAGACTTATCTAAGAAGATCACAGTGGATGTTAAGGGAGAGATCCTAGAGTTAAAGGACACCATCAATACGATGGTGGACCAGTTGAACTCATTCGCTTCCGAGGTGACCAGGGTTGCTCGGGAGGTAGGAACAGAAGGTAAACTTGGCGGACAGGCAAACGTTCGAGGAGTTGCAGGAACCTGGAAGGACTTAACGGATAGTGTGAACTCAATGGCATCCAACCTAACGGGTCAGGTGCGTAATATTGCCGAAGTTACTACAGCGGTTGCGACAGGAGACTTATCTAAGAAGATCACAGTGGATGTTAAGGGTGAGATCTTAGAACTCAAAAACACGATCAACACGATGGTGGACCAGTTGAATTCATTCGCTTCCGAGGTAACCAGGGTTGCAAGAGAGGTAGGTGCAGAAGGTAAACTGGGTGGACAAGCGGATGTTCGAGGAGTTGCGGGAACTTGGAAAGACTTAACGGATAGTGTGAACTTCATGGCAGGTAACCTAACAGGCCAGGTTCGTGATATTGCAGAAGTTACCAAGGCAGTGGCAACTGGCGACTTATCCAAGAAGATCACAGTGGATGTTAAGGGTGAGATCCTAGAGTTAAAGAACACGATCAACACGATGGTGGACCAGTTGAACTCATTCGCTTCCGAGGTAACTCGGGTTGCAAAAGAAGTAGGTACAGAAGGTAAACTGGGAGGCCAAGCTGACGTTCGAGGGGTTGCGGGAACCTGGAAAGACTTAACGGATAGTGTGAACTCAATGGCATCCAACCTAACAGGTCAGGTTCGTAATATTGCCGAAGTTACTACAGCGGTAGCCCGAGGTGACCTTTCTAAGAAGATCACGGTGGATGTAAAAGGAGAGATCCTGGAGTTAAAGGACACCATTAACACTATGGTGGACCAGTTGAATTCATTCGCTTCCGAGGTAACTAGGGTTGCAAGAGAGGTGGGAACAGAAGGAGAGCTTGGTGGACAGGCGGATGTTCGAGGTGTTGCTGGAACCTGGAATGACTTAACGGATAGTGTGAACTCTATGGCATCCAACCTAACCGGTCAGGTGCGAAATATTGCCGAAGTTACTACAGCGGTAGCTCGAGGAGACTTATCCAAGAAGATCACAGTGGATGTAAAAGGTGAGATCCTCGAATTAAAGGATACGATCAACACGATGGTGGACCAGTTGAATTCATTCGCTTCCGAGGTAACCAGGGTAGCAAGAGAAGTAGGTACAGAAGGTAAACTGGGTGGACAGGCGAATGTGCAAGGGGTTGCAGGTATCTGGAAAGATCTTACGGATAGTGTGAACTTCATGGCGAATAATCTCACCACACAGGTAAGGGGGATCGCTAAGGTGGTAACCTCCGTTGCGAACGGGGACTTAAAGAAAAAGTTATATTTAGAAGCAAAGGGAGAGATCGCAGAACTCTCTGATACGATCAACGATATGATCGATACATTAGGACTATTCGGGGACCAGGTAACCACGGTTGCAAAAGAAGTTGGTATCGAAGGAAGATTGGGAGGCCAAGCAAGTGTGCCTGGTGCAGCTGGTCTTTGGAGAAACCTTACGGATAACGTGAACCAGCTCGCTTCTAACCTAACCACTCAGGTAAGGGCGATTGCGGAAGTGGCAACGGGTGTGACCAAAGGAGATCTGTCTCGAACAGTTACTATCCAAGCGGCTGGGGAGGTGGCAGCCTTATCGGATAATATCAACGAAATGATCCGAAACCTAAGGGAAACCACTCGGATCAATACGGAACAAGACTGGTTAAAAACGAACCTTGCAAAATTCACCAGACTATTACAAGGACAAAGAAATTTAGTCAACGTAAGTAAACTTATCTTGTCCGAACTTGCACCTCTTGTTTCCGCACAACATGGAGCATTCTTCATAACTGAAAATGTGGAAGAAGGCCCGTTACTCAAACTACTTGTGAGTTATGCATACCAAGAAAGGAAAAATGTATCCAATCGTTTTTATCCGGGAGAAGGCCTGATCGGTCAATGTTTCTTGGAAAAAGAAAGGATACTAGTCACACAGGTTCCTTCCAGTTATATCATGATCAATTCTGCTCTAGGAGAAGCTCCTCCTATCAATATAGTCGTCTTACCGGTGTTATTCGAGGGAGAAGTAAAAGCGGTGATAGAACTCGCTTCCTTCTCCAACTTCACTCCGATCCATTTGAACTTCTTGGATCAGTTGACTGAAAGTATCGGGATCGTATTGAACACGATAGCAGCAGGGATGAGAACGGAAGAACTTTTGATCCAATCCCAAACTCTGACAGAAGAGTTGCAAGGTAGACAAGAGGAATTGACCAATACCAACCAACGTTTGGAAGAACAAGCCAAATCACTGAAGGCCTCCGAGGACATGCTCAAGGACCAAAGGGAGGAATTACAGGAAAAGAACGAAGAGTTGGAAGAAAAGGCAAGACTACTCGCTAAAAAGAACAGTGAGGTGGAAAGAAAGAATAGAGAGGTGGAGCAGGCAAGACATTCCTTGGAAGAAAAAGCACGTCAGCTTGCACTCACTTCCAGATATAAATCGGAGTTTTTAGCGAACATGTCCCATGAATTAAGGACTCCTTTGAATAATATGCTGATCCTCTCTCGATTATTGTATGATAACGAGAGTCGCAATCTGTCCGAAAAGCAGACTGAATACGCAAAAACGATCCATAGTTCCGGGAATGATCTATTACAATTGATCAATGATATATTAGATCTTTCTAAAATTGAATCCGGTAAGATGAGTGTGGATCTGGATTCGGTTTCTATAGAGGAATTGGGAGGATATCTGGATCGATCTTTCAGGGAAACTGCAAGGAATAAGGACCTAAAATTCCAAGTGGAAATAGATCCCGAACTTCCTTCCAGGATCACTACCGATTTGCAGAGATTGCAGCAGATCCTACAGAACCTTCTATCCAACGCATTCAAATTTACTCATAAAGGTGGAGTGAAACTTAGAATTGAATCTTCTCCTAGCGGTTGGAGTAAGGAGCATAAGATCTTAAACCAAGCGGGAGGTGTGATCGCATTTTCGGTGATAGATACCGGGATCGGGATCTCTGCCGAAAAGCAAGGCTTGATCTTTGAAGCATTCAGGCAGGCGGATGGAAGTACTAGCAGAAAATACGGAGGAACAGGGCTTGGACTTTCCATCAGTAAAGAGATCACTCGTATTTTAGGCGGAGAATTAAAACTGGAAAGTGAACCTGAAGTAGGAAGTAAATTTACTTTATACCTTCCATTGGATTATATCCAAGTGGAAGAAAATCCGATCGAACCTGATTCAATCAAATGGTCCGAGAATCCTGATAATGATATATCCGGTTCAGGCGATTCTTATGTAAGAAGTAAGGTTAAAGCCACTAGAAGAGTTTTGGAAGATGAAACCCAAAACGAATCCAAAGAGAAGGTTTTGATCATTGAAGAAGATGAAACATTCGCGAAGTCACTTTTAGAGATCGCTAAAAGTAATGGGTTCAAGGGAACGGTTGCCTTGGATGGAAAGAGTGGGATCTCAGCATTACAGGAATCCTCTTTTAATGCGGTCTTGTTGGATGTCCAACTCTCCGATATGGACGGAAGTTTGATCCTGAATTGGCTGAAACGAAATCCTAAACTCAGACAACTCCCTGTTCATGTTCTTTCCGGAGAAAATGATTGGAGAAGAAGTTTGGAGATCGGAGCGATCTCTCATTTAAGGAAACCTGTAGGGATAGAATCCTTGAACGAGGCATTCGAGAAGATCAAAACCTATCTGCATAAAACGGACAAAACACTTTATTTTTGTGGAATACAAAAAGAACATTCTGAATTTCTAAAGGAGAAGCTTACTTCTAAGGATCTTATGCTGAAAAGTATGGGATCTGGTCAGGAACTTTTGGACATTCTGAAAAATGAGATTCCCGATTGTATACTCATAGGAAATGAATTCGAGGACATGTCCGTTCCGGATCTAGTCTCTAAGATCAGTCTATTGGATCCTGAAAGGACCTTGATACTATTCTATTCGGATGATAAAAATGGGCCGGAAAGTTTTCAGAAACTTCTATCCTTTAACGGTTCGAATATACTGAAATTCGTAAATTCTTATGCAACTTCCTTGGAAGAGATCAAGATCCATTTGCATGAACCTGAATCTATTTCTAAATCGGGAGACACGTATTCTCTCGAAGGGCATAAGGTCCTGATCGTAGACGACGATGTAAGGAATATATTCGCGTTAACGAGTATGTTGGAATTACATAAAATGAAAATACATTATGCGGAGAATGCATTAGACGGAATTAATATTTTGGAAAAAAATCCGGACATAGAGATCGTTCTTATGGACGTGATGATGCCGGACATGGATGGATACGAAGCAATGAAGGTGATCCGTTCCAAAGCAGAATTTACAAATCTCCCTATTTTGGCGCTTACGGCAAAGGCGATGAAAGGGGATCGGGAAAAATGTATAGAGGCCGGCGCGACAGAATATATAACGAAGCCGGTAAGTGTGGACCATTTGCTTTCTCTACTTCGGGTGTTGTTGTGCAGGTAGAAAATATGGAACAGCCAATGAAAGTGAGTATTTTACTAGTAGATGATCACGCGGATAATCTGCAGGTAATGGAGCATATTCTTAGGAATCCTGAATTAAATTTAATTAAAGCGGGTTCCGGAGAAGAAGCATTAAAGGCACTACTAGATGAACCGGAAGAAGTCGCATTGATCTTCATGGACGTGAGAATGCCCGGAATGGACGGCTTTGAAGCGGCGGCATTGATCCGACAGAGAGAAAAATGTGCCAAGATCCCGATCATCTTTCTCACCGCTTATGCAAATAACGAAACCGGAATGTTCAAAGGATATTCCTTGGGAGCAGTGGACTTCTTGGTAAAACCTACCGCGCCGGAGATCCTAAGATCTAAGGCGGCAGTATTTGTAGATCTACATAAGAAAAACAAAATATTAAGGATCCAAGAAGAACTTTTAAGACAAAGTCATGACGAGTTGGAGATACGTGTAGAAGAAAGGACATTCGAACTGCATAGAGTAAATAACGAGTTAATGACAGAGATCGCCGAAAGGAAAAGAGCGGAAGAAGCATTAACCGCTTCTCTAAAGGAAAAGGAAGTTCTGCTCAGAGAGATCCATCATAGGGTTAAGAATAATCTTCAGATCGTTTCCAGTATCCTAAGTCTGCAGGGAAACTACATAACGGATCGTAAGTCTTTAGAAATGTTCCAAGACTGCCAATCTAGGATCAAGTCCATAGCTCTCATTCACGAGCTGTTATACCAAAATGAAGATCTGGCCCACACTGACTTCCAGGAATATCTGAATAGTTTGGTTACCAATCTTTTGAGAACTTACAGGGTAAATTCGAAGATAAGATTCGAAATACATGCGGAATCCGTTCATCTAACGCTGGATACTGCGATCCATTGCGGATTGATCGTAACGGAACTTGTTACCAATTCGTTAAAATACGGCTTTAGGGAAAGGGGTGAGGGCACTATCCAAATCTCTATTACATCTAAATACGAAGAGTATTCTTTAACTGTGGAAGATGATGGGGTAGGTTTTCCGGAAGAAATCGACTATCGACAAACCGATTCTTTGGGTTTACAATTAGTCAATACTTTGACCCAGCAAATAGACGGAAGTTTGATCTTGGATCGGAGCAAAGGGACTAAGTTCACGTTAGTCTTTCGAGAAAGGAGCCGAGTCCGAAAATGATCTCCAGCGGAGCAAAAATATTGATCGTAGAAGACGAAAGTATCGTAGCCAAAGATATACTCCATAAATTGTCGGATCTTGGATATGATTTCGTAAGTATCGCTTCTACGGGGAATGAAGCATTAAGAAAAGTTTATTTAGATAAACCGGACCTTCTACTCATGGATATCATGTTATCCAGAGGGAATTACGACGGAATAGAAACAGTCCAGGAAATTTTGGACAAAATGGATCTACCGGTGATCTACCTTACCGCTTATGCGGACGAATCTACTCTTCTTCGTAGTAAGCCAACAAGGCCTTACGGGTATCTTTTGAAACCTTTTCAGACTAAAGAATTACAAATTGCGATAGAGATCGCTTTGAACAAACACGGGCTGGATAAAAAAAGAAAAAGGGAAAGAAGGAATATGTCAGCCATACTTCATGGGGTAAAAGATCTTATAAAAACCTCCTCGGAAGAAGCCGGTGTTTGATCTAATTTGAGGAATAATATTCATATTTTTTAATATTTGAATATTTTGGAAGATAAAATGAAGGACACTAGGATTTTGATCGTAGAGGACGAGGGGCTTGTTGCCCAGGATATCCGTCATAGACTGATAAGGATGGGATATCCTGAACCTAGTATAGCCAATACGGGAGAAACTGCGGTCAAACAGGCAATTGCACTCCAACCGGATCTGATCCTCATAGATATAGTTCTCGCAAATGGATATTTGGATGGAATAGATGCTGCCAAACGGATCAGAAAGTTTTTAGATGTTCCGATCGTTTATATCACCGCTTCTTCCGATTCCCAGACTTTAACGAGAGCTAAACTAACTGAACCGAATGCATATATTCTAAAACCTTTTCAGACCAGGGAATTGCAGATAGTGATAGAGCTGATCCTTTACAAACACGAGGTAGAGAAGGAGTTAATGGAGAAGGCGAGACTTGTTTCCACGGAACTCCGAAATATGCATGAAGGAGTGATTGCTTTCGATTCTAAAGGGCAAATTTCCTTTATGAATTTATCTGCGGAGAAACTTACCGGTTGGCTGGAATCGGACGCGATCGGAAAACCTCTCGGAGACGTTTTGAGTATGAAAAACATCCCGGATATGGAGAGTTTCGAATTAGATGATCATTTTGCGGAAAAAGTCCCCTTAGAGACAGTTCCTTCTCACGGACTTTTACTTTCTAAGAACGGACTTAGTACCGAAGTATTTACTTTTACTAAATCCGTTCCTAAAAATAAGGAAGTGGATGTGGATCGTATTTTGGTAATACGGGATTACGTCAAAAAATAGATCCTTAGAAAGAAGCTCTCATAGAGAGTCGTATCGATCTAGGCTGAGCAGGGTGAGTGTGGATGTCATTATACCCTCCTTCATTCGGGCCGACTGCTTCGTTTTTCAGTCTGGAAGCATAATAATAATCTATATCACTTACGTGAGCATTCAATAAATTGAATACTTCGAAAACGATACTTAGATCTTCTCCGAAATTCCTGCCGAGCTGAAGATTCACTGTAGTTGTTGAAGGAGAACGGACAGAATTGTCTTCTATTAGGGAACGATTTCCGAAATATCTCACTCTAAGAGATCCGAAAAATCCATTCGAATTTTTTAATGTGATCCCCGACGCTAACGTATTACGAATGGATCCCGGAATATAATTCCCCGAAGGATCATCATCTCTGAACCTGGATCTGGAAGTCGCAAAGTCGGCATCTATCATCAGCCAAGAATTGTAAGAATAATAATTGGCCCATTCGAATCCTTTTCGAGTGCTCGGCCTACTTGCTTCCGTGGTCCCATTGTCTCCGGTAAACAGAAGTTCCGAATTCATATCCAATTGCCAAACCGAGAGCGTGGATTGCCAACCATGAACAGGTTCAGTTCTAAGTCCAATTTCCCCACCTCTTGTCTGGACCAGCGGGTCTGCGGTGTCCGTTTTTTGGACGACACCTCTCGCATCGTTACTATGGAATCCGTATCCCCCGCTGAAATAAAATTCGGTTTTATACCAAGGTCCTATGATGATACTTCCTTTCGGACTGTAAATTCTTGCATTTCTGTCCGATCTTTCTTTTGTTCCCCAATCATCTACGTTGAATTTATAATAATCTCCTCTTAATCCAAATACCGTTCTGAATTTTTTAGACCATTGTATCTTGTTTTCATAATATATTCCGGAACTGAGTTGTATGATCCCGTCTTCTCTAACAGTTTCCAATCTAGCTCTTTTTTCGGTATGAAAAAGACCGTTCTGGATATAATCCCTTCTGATCTGAAGTCCGATCGTATTCTCCATACGGATCCCCCAGAACTCGCTTATATCCTTATAACTGGATTTACTTCCGGCGATCGTTCTTCTATCAGATTGTTCGTGTTGGTCCCCTCTTACCGGATCATCCAGATAATAAGTGAAGTTGGAGAATAATCGTAAATCGTAATATATTCCGTAAAATTGGGTTTTTGCCTCATATCCTTTTTCTAGACGATGAGCTTCGAAGTTGACGCTTGCTCTGTTTGACCAACCGCCGTCATTATGATCCACGCTTTCGAATCTACTCAAACCTGAATCGGGATCTAACCAGGAATCTCCCATTCTAAGCGCCCTTTTAGGAGCTTGGCCGGTAGAATGCCAGCTGCCTTTATAGCCCATAAGACTGATGCTGAATCCTTTCTGTTTATCTCCTACGGAATAACTTGTGACACCATTTACCCTTCTGAAGTTATCCGAAATAGCCCAAGGGCCGTCATTATGAGAAGCTTCGAAAGCGTATAGGAGATCTCCCGGTCCTACTTTGTGGGATTTTGCTATTAAAGTTCTTGCGTAACCTAAGGTGCCACCTTCTATATTCGCGATCCCTTTTGACAGACTTTTAAAATAAGAAATATTGAATGCACCTGCGGAGGCGAAGTCGCCTTGGTCCGCATAATAAACCCCTTTCTTATATTGCATTTGTTCGACAAGTTCCGGGATCAAAAAGTTTAGATCGGTATATCCCTGCCCATGAGCATGACTAACATTATTCACGGGCATTCCGTCTACATTGGAAGCAAGATCTGTCCCATGATCCAGGTTGAAACCCCTTAGGAAGAATTGATTTGCCTTTCCTCCGCCGCTATGTTGGGTTACTATCACACCGGGGATCAACTCCGCGACTTCTCCCTGTCTCATGATCGGCCTTGTTTTGATCTGCTCGGAGCCTACGACACCTTCACTTGCGGAAGAAGCGATCCCGATCAGATTGGATCTTCTGTCCCTGATCACGATAGCATCCGGTTTATACTCCGAGATCTTTTTTTTAAGTTCTAATTTTTCAGCTTCTGTTCGTTCTTTTCCGTTAGTCGGTTTTGTTTCCTGATCCTGGGAAAGGATAGGAGAGAAGATCGCACATATAAAGTACGATAAGGATATGCCTATACCGGCAATCCTAAGGATGTTTTGCCTCATGTTTTCGTCCGTTTTCTTTGGAAAACTTCCGAAACGAAGATAAACTAACAAATATTAGTCTAATTTATGTCAAAATAAGAATATATAATTTTTATAATGTACAAAATCAGAAGTTTATCCTGGTTTGCGGGAGCCCCGATTTTTAACTTCCGGGGCCCTTCGCTGATGCACGGACGTGCTTGGCGAGAATGCTAACATACCTAACCTCGAGGTTTTAGTCTGCAGGGAGATCTGGCTTGCGGAATTAGAACAAAAAGATAATATCTTTATGATCAATTCCGATCACAGTTGCGGGTCAGCGTGGGATTTACACCCAACTTCATCCTGAAAGTTAAGACGATCTTTTGGATCGTCTCGATTTATTCAATGAAAAAGTTTTATCAGTTCCAAAAAAGAACGTTCTAATTTTTTACTTACCTATAATTTTTTCCGGAATCTCCGGTGAAATGGATAATGTTTTTACTTCGCAATTCCCAAGTTTAGAATGTGAAAACTCTTTAAGTGAAAAATGTCCATAAAATCTGGAGAGAACAAATCCGTGGCTGCAAATTGCAATTTTCTTTTCTCCATACATTTTCAATAAATATAATATAGTATCAATGATCCTTAACTCTGCTTCGGATTTACTTTCTCCTCCCGGAAATCTAAATTGATCGTGGCTCCGATCTTGACTTTTCCAGGAAAAATAGGACTTTTCTCCAAATATATTCGAAAGTTCAGATTCTAAAATCCCTTGTGCTTCTCCTAAATGGATCTCTCTGAGCCCTGGATGATATACGATCTTTATTCCTAATTGATGGGAGATTTGTTCGGAAGTCTCTTTAGCTCTTTTTAGATCGCTGCTAAAAATGAGTCCTATTCCTTTATTCTTTAATTTTTCAGCTAATTTAGAAGCTTGTTCTTTCCCGAACTCGGAGAGGGGGGTATCGATTTGTCCTTGTAACCTTCTTTCCTTGTTCCATTCCGTTTCTCCATGTCGTATTAGGAAAATATGATATTTTTCTTTGTTCATGGGACAGGTTTAAGATTGGAAGAAGGTCCCAAATGCCAAATGAATTACTTGTCCTAGACCTAAAAACAAAATGGAGGAAAGGATTGAGGTTAGGAATACTATCCTGTTTGCGTCTAAGATCAGATTCGGGACCAATTTACGATCCGGATCCCCTAATTTCGGCTTTTCACTTGGAACCCCGGAATAGTAATTTTTTCCGCCTAATTGTATTTTTAAAGCTCCGGCTAAAGCGGCCTCACAAAGCCCTGAATTTGGGCTTGGATGTTTTCTTCCGTCTCGGATCAGTATTTTAAAGGATCTTAATGGATGAAAACCTAAAATAGCGGAAGAAATACAAAGTATAGGAGCAGTCAGTCTTGCCGGAATATAATTTGCCAGATCATCCATTCTTGCGGAAGCCCAGCCAAATTTCAGATATGTATCATTCTTATAACCGAAAAGTGAATCTAATGTATTAATAGAACGATAGAGCATCGCAAAACTCGGTCCTCCCAATGCCGCAAAAAAAAGCGGGGCAGTGATCCCATCTACTAGGCTTTCTCCCACACTTTCTAAACCTGCTCTGACTATATCTGGTTGTTCTAAATTTGCCGTGTCCCTTCCTACAATTCTGCCGACCATAGTCCTGGCTTTTTCCAGATCATTTTCATGAAGTGCGGAATATACGTCCTTGCTATGGTCCAAAAGGTCCTTTAAGGCGATGCTGGTATATATAACGAATGCAGATATTAGTTCTCCTAAAAAAGGATGTAGATATCTTGAAAATTCTATAATTATCCAAGTGAATATGAAAGAAATAGAATATACCGAAAATGAAGTGATTATTCCTGCAAATCTTTCGGAAGATATATACTTTCTTGTAAACTTCTCCATATATCTTGCGAATTTTCCTATGAGTCTGACCGGATGTGGAAATCCTTTCGGGTCCCCAAATCCAATATCCAGAAGTAAAGAAGCAGGAAGGATCCAGATAGAATTCATGCTAATCCTAAAATCCTATAAATTTCATTCATATTCACTGAATTTCTGACTTCCTCGGCTAAACGATCTAGATTGGTTTCCAATTCATATCTGGCCTGGATTTTTACCAAAGGTTTCATTCCTTTTCTTACTCGGATCTTATCCAAAAAATCCCTTCTGAACTCGTCTTCGTCGAATACTCCATGCAAATAGGTTCCCCAGACTCTTTCTGAAATTCCTTGGTGACCTAGGCTTTCTCCGGATATATCTTGAAATATGGATTTTGCGGAGATTTCTTTCGTATTTCCATGATGTATTTCGTAACCGGATACTTTTTTTCCGGACGCAAGATGAGTTCCTTCCGTCTGTTTGAGTAATTTTTCTTTTTCTAATACGGTTTTGACTCCTATCAGATTTAAACCTTCAGCGGAGCCTAAATTACTTTCTATTTGAAAAGGATCATGGATGGATTCTCCTAACATTTGATATCCTCCGCAAATCCCTATGATCTCCGTTTTTCCTTCTTTATGGAAATTTAAAATAGTTTCCGAAATTCCAGATTCTTTCAGATAATTGATATCGGTGATCACGTTCTTACTTCCCGGAAGGATTAGAACGTCAGGATTCCCGATTTCTTCTTTTTTTCGAGCGATCCTAACTCTTACGTCCGGTTCTATTCGCAGAGGATCCAGATCCGTATGGTTGGAGATCCTGGGCGTATCTATTAGTAAGATATCTATCCTGTCTCCTAATGGAGAAGTATCGCTTAAACTGCCGGATTTGAATTCTAATGAATCTTCTTCGGGTAATCTTAGATCATTTAAGAATGGTACGATCCCAAATACGTTTTTACGGGTAGTTTCTTCTAAATATTTGATCCCCGGGTCGAGTAAACTTTTGATTCCCCTAAACCGATTGATTAGGAAACCTGAAACTAGTTTTCTTTCCCATTCCGACATTGTTTCCATGGCGCCCACGAAAGAACCGAATACTCCTCCATGATCAATATTGCCGATTAATAATACTTTTGCCTTGGCATATTCCGCCATTCTCATGTTTACAATATCTTTATCTTTTAAATTGACTTCGGATACTCCTCCTGCTCCTTCTAAAACAACCATGTCAAATTCTTCGGAAAGTGAATCGTAAGATTTTTTAACCTCGTCAAAAGCGCTTAATTTGAATTTCATATAATCCCTGAAATCCATCGCCTCTACGGGTTTTCCATTTAGTATCACTTGGGAATCTTTCTCGCTGGACGGTTTGAGAAGGATCGGATTCATTCTATAATCCGCTCTGATCTTACAAGCCTGAGCTTGCAAAGCTTGGGCCCTTCCTATCTCTGCACCTTCGTAAGTTACAAAAGAGTTTAACGCCATGTTCTGGGATTTGAAAGGAGCTACTTTGAATCCGTCTTGTGTAAAGATCCTGCAGAATGCGGTGGCTAATATACTTTTCCCTACGTTGGAGGCGGTGCCTTGGAGCATAAGTGAAGGTTTTACTTTTTTAGTTTTAGAAGCCTTAGGATCTTTTTTAAAAATAGAGCGGAATGATCGTATGAGTATTTCGTTCTCTTCCTGAGTTTTGATCGCGATCCTTATATAATTATTTTCTAATCCTTTAAAATTTCCGCAGTTCCTAACTCCGATTTTGAATTCTTTAAGAAGAAGGTTCTCTAATTCCTGAACATTTCCTTTAGGATCCGAAAATTCGAGAAGGATGAAATTTGTGTGCGTATCATAAACCCGGAAAATCCCTAGATCTTCCAAGCCATTCTTAAATATGTTCTTCCACTCTGGGATTTTTTCTTTGGTTTTGGATAAAAAATCCTGATCTTCTCCGAATTTTTCTAAGATAGAAGCGCTTAAACTATTTAAGGACCAACTGGGAAGAAGTTCCGAAATTCCGGAAGCAATTTTGGGATCCGCTAGTAGAAGTCCTATTCTAAGCCCTGGAAGAGCTAAAATTTTAGTCAAAGACCAAAGGACAGCCAGATTTTCCGATCTAAAATTCCGAAAGGAAATATCTCCCGGGACGAAGTCTATAAAAGATTCATCTATTACAAAAAACGAATTTTTATGATCGGAGGCGATCTTTAAGATCTTTTCCCTATTTAATAATTTTCCTGTGGGATTATTCGGATGTCCTAATAGAACTAGTATTTGTTTGTTAGGATCTTTTTGAAGGATTTGGATGAGTTCTTCGTGGTTTAATTCAAAGTCGGATCCTTTTTGGAGAAGGATTTCTTGGATTTGTAACCCGGCTAATTTTAAACTTTTACGATAATCTATATAGGAAGGTTGGGCGATCACTGCCAGATCGAAATGTTTGATCTTAGGAAGAATATGTATTAACTCCGAGGCACCATTCCCAAAAACAATTTCTTCTCTTGGGATATTCCAATGTTTTTCTAAGGAGATCCTTGCCTTGGTATAATTCGGATCTGGATAATGTATTAAATCGCTGATCCTGGAATTGATCAACGGACGAACCCAATCCGGAAAACCTAAAGGATTTAGATTAGAGGAAAAATCCAAAATTTCCGCAGGGTCGACCCCGGCAATATCTGCCATCCTGAATAGATTTCCTCCGTGCAAACTTATATAATCCGATTTCATAGACCGTTATCCCTGGAAGATTTGATGCGGACAGGTATACCACTCACTAAAAAATACACTTCATTTGCAATAGATGCAAATGTTTGATTACAGATCCCTAATAGATCTCTATACAATCTGCCTTCTTTATTTTCCGGAACGAGACCCATTCCGACTTCATTCGTGACTATAAATACATTTTTCGCTTTTGAGCCTAAGATATGTTCTCCTAAACTTGAACAAATGTCTTTGATCCGGTCTTGAGTAAGATATAGATCCTTCTTATTTGCATCAAACATCAAGTTATTGATCCAAAGGCTTAAGCAATCTAATAACACAACGGATCCTAAAGGGATCGAATCAAATATATGAGAAAGTTCTAATTCTTCTTCTATCGTACTCCAATCTATTCTTTCTTGTCGGTGCTTTTGTATCCTTTCATCCATTTCGGGATCTATATGAGGGCAGGTGGCTAAAAAGATCTTTTTTCCTCCGGCAAAATCCGCCTTTTCTAAGGCAAATCTGCTTTTTCCGCTTCTACATCCCCCGGTCACTAAAATTATCCCGGCCATTCGGATCTCCTTGCGCCATGAATTCTGATGAGATCGGTTAAGACCGCTTGGCCATCGTGAAATATATCTAAGTAAATAAGTGTAGAAGGAGAAATTCTGAATTTTTTATAGAAAGAATGGGGAAGTTCTAAAAAAGAACAAAGTAAACTTGATAAAATTCCTCCATGACTTAAGATAAAAATGCAATGATCCGGTGAGGAAAGGATATGTTCTTTGAATAATTCCGTTCTTTTCTGGAACTCATTTAAACTTTCTCCATTCGGAAATCTGAAGGAAGAAGAGAAATTTGCGAATTTTTTTAAACCTTCCAGATTTATTTCAGCTAACTCCGAAAAAGATCTGCCTTCCCAATTTCCAAAATCCAATTCCTGTAATTCTTCTCTGAATTCAGGCCGGACTTCTTTAGGAAATCCTAATGTATCAAAAGTTTCCCTGCATTGAACCGTTGGGCTTAAATATACTTTTCCGTTCAGGAATTTCTGTCGGATTTTTTCTTTCACTTTTTCTATTTCCAGCAAACCTTCCGCAGAGAGAGAAACTTCTTTTCTTCCCAAATATTTTCCTCCATATTCCGAAGGAATGCTTGGATGCCTAAGTAAACATAATGATTTTTTCATATATTTACCGATCTTGGGTGCTCTGAAAGAATCGGACTTCTAGTCCTTTTCCACTTTAGAATACC
Source organism: Leptospira dzoumogneensis (assembly GCF_004770895.1). Classification (NCBI taxonomy): domain Bacteria; kingdom Pseudomonadati; phylum Spirochaetota; class Leptospiria; order Leptospirales; family Leptospiraceae; genus Leptospira; species Leptospira dzoumogneensis. Next base: position 87,710 of record NZ_RQHS01000018.1, read on the forward strand.
TTCTCTGACTGCTTCGTAAGAAGCGGCCCCAATTAAATGCCCCAAGATTGTATGTTTTCCCACATAATCTATCGTATTCGTCGAAATCGGGGAGATGGCCCCGATACAATCTGTGCCTGTGCCGGTCGCAAAATTGTTTTCGCTTTGTATCAAGATCTCGGATTCTAAAACGGCCAGGGTCCTTGCCTCTGAAGCTATAGAAATGGCTTCTATACTTGCGGAGAGAGTAATAGATCTGGAAGTTTGAATGAGCAGGTTGATTGTTCCGATTTTTTTATTTTGTATCGGGAGATCTCCTACTCTGACCGCATTTCCTAAACCTACAGTTGCAATGGATCTAACATGTAGATCATTCAGACTTTTTTCAGCTACGGAGTAATTCAAAAGAGAAGCGCTTGTCATAAAACCTAAAACTTCTTCTCTTTCTCCCTTATCTGCTAAACGATTTCTGTAGAATTCTTCCGGAACGATTTCCGGACCTAGATCCGAATTGGAAACTTTTAACCAGTACACTTTGTTTGTGATTAAATATCCTCCTCCCATAACCGCCCAGCTTAAAGAAGAATGAGGTCTTGAAAGTTGGAGTTCCAGCCAGGTTTCCGAAGCTCCGATCTGATCTTTTTGAAAAAAACTCAAACTTTAAATCTCCTGCAAGAAGTTATAAAGTTTTTAGGGATCTCCGGATTTGAGGCCCAATGTGCATGTACATAACTTGCTAAAACATTGGAAACCGTATAACCTTCTCTAGTAGTTTGTTCTGATTTTCGTTTTCTGATATGATAGGAGAATAATGACTCATCTTCATTTTCTAAAATTAGATCTGAATATCTGAATTGATGTCCTCTAAAGCGGATGCCCGCTTCTCCTAGGATAGTCCTTTTTTCAGTGTGAACTTCCACATAACCTAAACTTTTGAGTTTGGGCCCCATGATCGCTTTGCCGGGAATAAGTCCTATCATTGGAAAACTTTGTCCCTCTATGTTTTTGATCTCGGAAGAAAGATACATTAATCCTCCGCATTCTGCGTAGATCGGCCTTTCCGAGGCTGCAAAATTTCCGATCTCTTGCATTAGGTCTTTATTATTTGATAAATTATCAGCGAATAGTTCCGGATATCCGCCCCCAAAATATAATCCGTCTACTTTCGGGAGTTTGTTTTCTTTTAAGGGGGAAAAGAAAACAAGTTCGGCTCCTTCTTCTCTTAATTTTTTGAAGTTCTCTTCATAATAAAAATGGAATGCTTCATCGTAAGCAACTCCGATCCTGCAATCTTTTGTCCTGATCCGGCCCTCGGCCGATCCTTTTACTGAAAGTGGAGGTGCGGAATTTGCGATTTCTAAGATCCTATCTAGATCCAGCCACTGTTCCGATAGGTTTTGCCAGAAGGAAAGTTTTTCTTCCGTTAGAATGTCCGGACCGGCAGTACGAAGTCCCAAATGTCTTTCCGGAAAAGAATAGTCATTCGACTTAGGAAATCCTCCTAAAACAGGCAATGGAATACTTGCAGTTTCTATAATGGAAAGATGATTTTTGCTTCCTATAAAATTTGCGACAAAACCCCGGATAGGGACTTGAGGATCATAATTTTTGATACCGGAAGCAATTGCTGAAAAGGTCGCCGCCATTCCTGAGGCATCTATTGAAATGATAGTTGGGACTTGCAGCCATTTTGCTATTTCAGCGGTAGAGCCTGCTTCTGAATTCGGAGAATGACCGTCGAATAATCCCATCACTCCTTCGATGATAGAAATATCCGATCCTTGGCTTGCGCCGATAAATGTTGAAATTACGGATTCCTTTCCCATCAACCATCCATCCAGATTTTGACAGGTTTTTCCAGTAACGAAAGAATGATAGCCGGGATCTAAATAATCGGGGCCACATTTGAATATGGAAACTTTTAGGCCTCTGGCTTGTAATGCCTTGGTAAGTGCGATCGTAATGGTTGTTTTTCCGGTGCCGCTGCCGGTTCCGGAGATCAGTATCCTAGGTATTTTGATCTCTTGTATCATATTTTTCTAATAATCTATCCCGATCTGAGCCGGGATCCCGTTCTTATAAGGATGTTTAGGAGATTCAACATGAGTGACTAAATCCGCCATATCCGTCAAAAGATCAGGGCAGTTTCTGCCCGTGATCACTATGTGCAGATTTGCCGGCTTTTTGGATAAAACTTCTGAAACTTCTTCCGGGGTAAGCCATCCGTAATGGAAGGCGTAAGTGATCTCATCGAATATGAGTATTTTATAATTTTCTGAAAATATCATCTCGCATGACTTTTCCCAGGCTGATCTTGCCGCTTTTTTGTCCCTGTCCAGATCGTCACTTTCCCAGGTGAATCCAAGTCCCATTACATGGAAGTCGAGATCTGAAATTGTTTTAGCAAATTTTCTCTCTCCTGTTTCCCATTTTCCTTTTAAAAATTGGACAACCCCGCATTTCATTCCTCTTCCTAAGGCCCTAAACAGAATTCCTAGAGCAGCGGTGGTTTTTCCCTTTCCGGGACCGGTAAATACTAAGATAAGTCCTTTTTTTTCCTGAGAAGGATTCATGTGGTTTCCGAAACGATTTGTTTCTTATTTGCTTTTCTGAATTTATGAGAGAAGTCGGAAGCATAAAGTCTGGAATCCGCAAAATCATGACAGTCCAATACCTTACCTACGAAAATGATCGCGGTTGCGGAGATCTTTTCTTCTTTCACCTTAGATACTATAGTTTCCAATGTTCCGATCACTATTTTTTGTTCCGGCCAAGTGGCCTTCTGTACCACGGAAACAGGACAATCCTTGCCGTAATGAGGGATAAGTTCTTCTGCAATTTTACGAATATGTAAAACACTTAAAAAGAATACTAGGGTCGCTCCTGTGGAGGCAAAAGTTGCTAGTTTCTCTTTTTCAGGCATAGGGGTTCTTCCTTCTGCCCGAGTGATGATTACCGATTGAGAGACTTCAGGAAGAGTAAGCTCCTTGCCGAGCATCGCTGCAGCCGCAGTGAACGAGGAGACTCCCGGAACGATCTCGTAAGGAATTCCCAGCTCATCCATTTTTCTCATTTGTTCTGCCGTGGATCCGAAAATGGACGGGTCTCCTGTATGGACTCTCGCAACATCCTGGTCCTTCTTCTTGGCTTCTTCCAAGATAGAAATGATATCTTCCAAGGTCATTTTAGAAGAATCTAATACTGTTGCGGTCGAAGCAGCTCTTTCTATCACTCTTTGAGGTACAAGTGAACCCGTATAAAGAACGATAGGGCAGGTTTCCACAAGCCTTGCGCCTTTGATAGTGATCAGATCCGGATCTCCAGGACCGGCACCGATGATATATACTTTCATAATATTGCTCTCAATCGCATCTTAAAATTTTCTCCCTGAAAGAGGACCAAACTTGTTCGGGAGAATGTCCCAGCCATCTTGCGTCCGCATATTTCCTATTTTCCCAGAGAGTTTTTTTACTATTATCTAAAACATAATCCCAAAGTCTTTCGCTGATGGATGAATTCCTATAAATGGAGAATAGATCATAAATTATCTGCGGAGAAGTTTCCGAAGGAAAAGAGATCAAAATATCGAACCTATTTTGAGAAACGATGGAATGATCTTTGATATTCAATTTAGTCCACTTTTGGTCTTGTTCGATAGGATTATAAAAGCCGAATGTTTCTAAGTCGGTAGGTCGTTTTAGTTTCCCGATTAGGTGGTAGTTCTCATCATTTTGATAAAGAACAGCCCCGCCTATACGTCCCAAGAGCTGTATTTTTTCTTCGGATCTTAATTCTAAGATCTCAGTTTCATTTTTTTGGTGACTCGTATCTAGAAATTGTAATGCTTTAATCGCAGTGGCTACGGATGAATCTTGGGTATAGATCTCTTCTTCTTTCTCTTGTTCGAAAACTGTGGTACTTGTTTTGACGAACGCGCCTTGTATTTTAGTAATATTTAAATTAGGAGAAGGTGATTCTTTCGGTATTTTGCTCGCCAGATCGTTTTCAGTTCTCAAAGAAACGGCTCTATTTTGTCCCGGCTTCAATGAGCCGTCCTCTAAAGAATATTTATTTCCATATCCTCTTGGAGTTACGAAAAAACCTTCATATACAAAAGATTGGGAAGAACCTATGATAACCGTAGTATTCATCCCGATCTCGAATTCCAAAAAATGATCTAGGTCCGAAAACTGGATATTTTCCTGCCTGCGATATGCGCTCTTGACGAGCGCGACAGGTGTGGTCCCAGATCTATACTTTTTGATAATACGAGCCGCTTCTACAATCTGTCTTTGTCTTCTTCCGGAAGCCGGATTATATAGATTGATCACGAAGTCACCCTTTGCCGCAGACTCGATACGATTTTCGATCACAGTCCAAGGAGTTAAAAGATCTGAAAGTGAGATCCTGGCCGAATCGTGCACCATAGGAGCTCCTACAAGAGAACCACAAGAGCTATCCGCACTTATACCCGGGACCATTTTGATCTCAGGAGAGTCTCCTTTTTTCCAGCCTGTCTTTCTTAGCACTTCAAATACAAGACCTGCCATTCCATAGACGCCTGCGTCCCCGGATGAGATTAATGTTACTGTTTGTCCCGATTTCGCGGACTCCACTGCGGTTTGGGCACGAGTGATCTCTTCCGTCATTCCAGTGCGAGTGACTTGTTTTCCGCTTAGATGATGTTTTACCAGATTGATATAAGTTGTATATCCTATTATGGAATCAGCTTCTTTGATGGCGGATAATGCTGCAGGAGTGATATGTGAATCGTTTCCCGGGCCGATACCTACAATATTCAATTTTCCTTTTGGGGTTTCGTTCATACTTTTTCCAAACTTTCGGAACGGATTTCCGATCTGGCTGCAAATGGAATTCTCGCGATAGCCACCGTGAGATTTTTTCCGCCTTCCGTTTCTTTATACTTTTGTTTAGTAACGAGTAATTTCGCAGATCCGGAAAGAAGAAGTGCCGACGCTTCACTTACCGAGCGAGTCCCGATATATTCGGACGCAGCTTTGGAAATTTCCGTAATTCCCTCCACTTTGTCTAATTTTTCGGGAGAGAAGGTCGTAAATTCCCAGCCATACTTTTCCGAAATTTCCAAAAATGCAGGTTCTTCTTTTTTGACATCTACGCTTGCGATTGCCTTTATACTTTCAAAAGATAGATTATATTCTTCTAATATTTTTCTAATTCCATTCTCTACAGTTTCAGTCGGAATACCTTTGTCACAGCCCAGGCCTAAGATCAGAGATTTGGGCCTGTATATCACCGAATTAGAATATATGCCTGGAGTTTCGGTTTTGATATTAGTTCTATCGCTTGCGATCAGCAGGATTTCGTAATCTTTCGGATCTATATTTTCTAAGCTGAGAGAATATTCTATACCCTTAGGCAGGACTTTTTCCAAGGGCCAGAAATTAGGCTCACCTGTTTCCTGTAAGAATAAAACTTTAGTTTCATTCACTACTGCAGCGCAAGCCCTGGTTACATTTCTATCCTGATCTTCTAAACTCCAGCCAAGCTCTCTCCCTAAAATATCTACGGTCAAAGTCCCGGAAACATCTGAAGCGGTCGTAATTACGGGGGTATTCTCCAATAGATCCGAAATTTTCTGGGTAAAAAAATTGCCTCTTCCTACATGACCGGACAAAACACAGATAGTAAATTTTGCCTGGTCATCTATACAAAGAACTGCAGGATCCGTTTTCTTGCTGACTAAAAGAGGAGAGATCATACGGACCACTGCGCCAACACTGATCACGAAAATATGGCAATCGTATTCCATAAAAGTTTTTCTAAGTGTGGGTTCCATAGGAAGACTTAAATGTTTCGATCCTTTAGGAGCTTCTGAAATGAATTTAGGGGAAACGAATATGTCCGCTCCGTTTAGAGAATGAAATAATTCTATTCCGGTCCTTAGTCCATGTTTTGTGATAACATAGATTGCGTAAGGCTTTCTATTCTGAATCATCGGAAACTCCCCTTAGGATACCTTTCCTTCTTCGGATAGAAATGACCACCATGGAGAAATAATCGCAAGTTTCGTTCTTGATGGATTCTATATCTTTTACGATCCTTTGGCGGTCCGTTGTTCCATAAGAAACATAGGTTGCATTTTCTAGAATATTCTGCTCTTTTAATATTCTGATCAGTTCCGGAACTACTTGTCCTACTTTGGTCAGTACGATCGTGTCGAAGTCTTGGATAAGCTTTTCTAGATCTTCCAAACCGTAGGTTGCCGGAAGAACACAGAATCTTTCTCTTCCGTCGGCTAAAGGAGTAAGTAAACTTGCGGGAATAGCGGTAATGGAGGAAACTGCCGGAACAATTTCTATTTCTATACCCGGCCATCTTTCCGGAGCCTCTTCTAATAGATAACTCCAAGAGCTGTATACGGAAGGATCTCCTTGCGTGATGAATGCAACATCCTGGCCTTTTTCTAATCTAAGACCTATTTCTTTGAATGCCTTATCCCAAGCAGGGATAAGTATTTTTGGATCTTTGGTCATTGGGAAATGTAGAAATAATTTTTCTTGCGTTTCATTTTCCTGAACAATAGGGGAACATACTCTCCAGGAAAAGGAGGGAAGTGATTCGCTGCTTTTTGGAATGGCAAGTACCGGAACGGTATTTAGGACATTTACCGCTCTAAGAGTGATTAGGTCTGTAGCCCCGGGGCCGACTCCGACCCCGTATAATTTTCCGTATTTTGTTTTTACATTCATAAAATGTATTAAGATTTCCTAATTTTAAAGATATGGATCGGGTTTAATGCCTCATACCTGAGATAGTCCGCTAATTTTTGCCCTCTGGAGATATTGATCAGGCTCACTTCCGGGATTAGATCCATGTCCCTGAAAGTTTTGTAAACCTCTGAAACATTATCCAGGGTGATTGCATTTGCCACTAAACATCCGCCTGAACTTAATCTTTTCCAAGAGAGTTCGATGATCTCTTTCATGTTCCCCTTAGAGCCTCCTACAAACACACAATCGGGCGAGGGTAGATCTACTAAGGCCTGAGGGGCTTTGCCATGTATTAAAAAAACATTATCCGTTTTATGGGAGAATATATTCTGCTGACAGATCTCTATTCCTTCCGGATCTACTTCGATAGCGTATATTTTTCCTTCTCTGGCAATTCTTGCCGCTTCTATTGAAACCGCTCCGGAACCTGCTCCAATATCCCAAACTAAGGAATCAGGTCTGATTTCAAGTGCGGCCAAAGAAAGTATTCTGACTTCTTTTTTGGTAATGAGACCCTTTTTAGGAAGACGTTTTGCATATTCCTCTTCTCCTAAAAAGGGAAGAAAAGGAGAAGGTTTCCAATTCGGATCTTTTCTAAGAAGTATGAGAACATTTAAGTCGGAAATGTTCCGAGTTTCCGCTAAGGTTTCCAATTCGAATTCACGGACCTTCTCTTCTTTTCCTCCTAAATTTTCACAAACGAATGCTTTCCAATCCGTTTCGGAATAATTTAATAAATACTTAGCGATCCTGGAAGGTGAATTGGTCTCGTCGGTGAGACAAGCAACCTTGGATATACTTTGTAATTTTGTAATAAACCCTTCGATCGGCCTGCCATGTAATGAAAGAAAAGATGCATCATCCCATTTAACTCCAATTTTGGAGAAAGCGTTCTGAACCGAACTTGGAGCCGGAATAAAATCCACATGATCCCTTCCTACTTTTTTTAAGATCAGATTTCCGATCCCGAAAAACAGAGGATCTCCGGAAGCAAGTACACATATCGTATGTTCTGCGGAAAGTTCGGCAATCTTCTCCGCTGTTCGAACTACATCATTCTTAATGACGATCCTTTCTCCGTCAAATTGAGGAAAGAAGTCCAGGTGTCTTTCTCCTCCTGCAAGAATTCTTGCCCTTGCAACCGCACCCATTGCTTTGCTGGAGAGTCCGACGCAGCCGTCGTCTCCGATCCCTATGACGGTAACTGCTTTCAAAACTTTTTCTCCGTCGAAAGAAGTAGAAGTGCATGTATGATAGAAACTGCGATCGTGCTTCCACCTTTTCTTCCTCGAGTGAGTATATATGGGATGGAATATTCGGATTGGAATTTAATATCCAATAATACTTCCTTAGATTCCGCGGCGGAAACAAATCCGACGGGAACTCCGATCACAAGAGCAGGGCGAATTCCTTCTTCTTGAACGAGTCTAACAATTTCTAAGAGTGCAGTGGGTGCATTTCCGATCGCGATCACACTTCCATTCAAAAGTCCTAAACTAGAAGCCTTTCGCATCGACTCTATCGCTCTTGTGGAATTATTTTCTTTCGCTCTTTGGATCACTTCCGGATCGCTGATAAAACTATATGTTTTACAGCCGTAAGCATCCATACGTTCTTTGTTTAAACCCGCGATGATCATCTGGACATCACAAATGACAGGACATCCATTCTTCAAGGCTTGGATACCGTCACGGATGGCATTCTCATGGATCTTTGTTAGATCTCTATATTCAAAATCCGCGGTAGCATGTATGATCCTTCTAACAACTTCCCAATCACCAGGAGGATGGGAATGGTTTCCCGCTTCTTCATCTATGATCGCAAAAGAATTATTTTCGATTTCCCTTCCTAAGGAAGTCATTTGCCGCATATCATTCATTTATTCAGCTTCTCCTTTGATTCCCCATTCTTCCGGAGCCTCGAATTTTCCTAAAAGTGTACCGTCAAAATCCACCATATAAGTGGAAACTCTCAGGCCTAATCCATGTTTGGAACAATTTTCGGAAACGATCTCACAGATCCGAGTAGTGATATAGAAATGTCCTGATTCTTTACAAATATCTAATACGTGTCTTGCAGTATTTGCCGCTTCTATATTGGAGCAGACTTCCTCGGGGATCTCCAAAGACCTTGCGATATTCGCAAGCATCTTTGTGTTTACCGAGGAGCCGCCTCTATGGGTCATCATGACCCCATCGGCCATCTTGGAGAGTTTTCCGATCATACCTACTATGATCACATGATGAATGTCCTCTTTGATAGAGGTCTTTATCCCGGTCCCTATAAAGTCGCCTACTTGGATAAACGAGATCTCATTCATGTTCGGAAGAAGGTCCATTGCAAACTTCTCGGACTTTCCTCCCGTGGTTAAAACGATACTTTGTTCTCCGTATTCTCTCGCGACCTGTATCGCCTGTATTACACTTGCTTTATATGCCGCGGTGGAATACGGTTTTACGATCCCGGTCGTACCTAAGATCGAGATCCCTCCGATGAGTCCCAGACGTTCATTCATCGTTTTTTTAGCCATCTCTTGGCCGCCAGGAACGCTGATAGTAACTTCTGCTCCTGAAAACGCGGAGCCGATCAGCTCTTCCAATATCATTTCCGTAATATTCTTTCTAGGGACAGGGTTGATTGCAGGTTCTCCGATCTCTAAGCCAAGTCCTGCTTTAGTTACGACTGCTACTCCTTCTCCGCCTTTTAATACGATCTTATTCTCTTGGTTGAGTTTTACTAGTGCGGTTAATTCTGCACCATGAGTACAATCAGGGTCATCTCCTGCGTCTTTGATAATACTACAAACCGCAGTATCTTCCGAGATCTCGCAGCGTTTTAGTTCGAAGATAACTTTTCTTTTGTTCGGAAGAGTAGTTTCAATTTCTTTAATGGTTTGGCCTAAGATCAGGACTCGAGTGGCGGCTTTCGCAGCGGCAGCGGAGCAAGCCCCGGTAGTGAATCCTTCTCTTAATTCCTTGGTCGCCATTTAAACTTATCCGAGACTTATAACCGGTGAAGGATTTTTTTGGGTATGGAAGAATGCCTCCATACCGATCCTGGATTCTAAAGTACCTAAGCGAATTAACTCGGATCTTACTTCTCTTAAAACATTTCCATCTCCGCTTAAGAATGCATTATCAGGAACGGTGCAGTCTCCTAAGATCGATTTCAAAATTTCTAATACGGTTGAAACTCGATCCGAGGCTGAAATCGGCGGGATCTGGAAGATACTTGGAAAATTTGGAACACTTTTTAGGATCTTCCTTAATTCATTTTCGGAAAGGAAGTCCTCTTCTTTTGTTTTGAACCAGACCGCCGTAGTGCTGTCCAAACGGCCTGAGAATTTTTTGGAAAGAAGAAGTCCCGCAAGAGAAGTGATCCCGGTGTCCGTTGCCAGGATCAAAGAAAAACCTGGAGAAGGCCAAGTTGGATCTCCCACAAATTTTCCCCAAGGGCCTGAATATTCCAATTCAGATCCTAATTTTAATTCAGGAAGAATGCTGGATGCTTTGCCGGTCCCTAAACGTTTAACGCAGATCTGAAAGGGATCTTTTTTGGAATCGGAGGACAGAATAGAATAAGCTCTTTTAATCGATTTTCCGTCCTCATCATTTCCGGTATTTAGGATAACGTATTGTCCTCCTACAAATTCAAAATTAGAACCGTCCGATCTTTCGAAATGGTAAATATCGGAAGAAGGACTTACGTTTTCTTTATGGATCAATTTAAGAAGTTTTTGGCTCAATGTTCCTCCTAAGAAGGATAGATCTCATGCACAAAATCATGCATTTCTTCTAAATCCAGATACAAAGTTTGGAATGACTTAGCGGAGTTTTTCAGATCCAATTCCACTTTTTTAGTAAGTATTAAAAGAGAAGTATAATATCCCGTTTTAGGATCTCCGGAGGGAAGCCTTGAGATTGTTTGTTCCAACTCTACTAAACTTGCTTCGAAAAATCGGATCAGATCTTCGAAATTATTCGATTTCGTCAGAGATTGGATCGGTCCGGGAGAAGAGAGAGCCTCAGCTCCTATTTCATTTTTTTCATGTTGGATAACGGATTCGTCCTTGATACCAAGAACATTCATCATTCCTAATCTTAAAGCTGCAATTTCATGACATGCCATACTATATTCCTATTGCATAATATTATCGACTAAACGAGAAACCAATCTGTCTTGTAAAAGATGCTCCGAAACGAGGTCCTCAGCGTCTTCTACACTCACTTTTTGATACCAGACTCCGTCCGGATAGACTACTACTACGGGACCTTCTCCACATCTCCCCATGCAGGAAGAACGGGAAATTTTGAAATCCAAATGTCTTCCTTGTGATTTTAAAATAGATCTCATTCGGGCGACCAGAGCTGAGCTTCCCCTGCTTGAACAATCTATATTATCACAGACAAATATATGTTTTTGTAAATTACGATGAGGGAATAGATGCGGAGCGGCTTGGTTATGTGTTTCCAAATGACGGATACTCCAAAGAAGTGCCTTCAATCCTCCCACTTTTTTAGAAAGACCTGGAAGTTGTTCCCTATATTCGCAGGTATCACATGGAAGGGAAAATTTTCCGGAGATACAGTCTTGTATCCTTTCTTCCATCACGGATATTAATTCGGTATCGGGTCCGAGATAAGAAGATAAGCCCGTTTTGATCCAAGGAAATTTTTCGGAGAAGTTTTGTACTAAGGAGGAAATTTTTTGGATCAGTATCCCGCCGAATAAAAAGTAGGGGACCACCAGAAGTTTTTCCGGTCTCAACTTGGAAGCCATTTCCAAAGTTTCCGGAAGAAGAGGGCTGGTGATCCCGATAAAGGAAGGAAGAACAAAGGAGAAATGATTTCCTTCTTGGAATAAACGAACCGTTTTATAAAAGTCACCATTCGCGTCAGGATCGGAAGAACCTCTGTTTACGATGATCACTCCGGTTTTGGAAGATTCTTCTTTATTTAGAGGTATAAATTCCTCCGCTCGTTTTCTGAGTAAGGATACCATCTTAGAATGGATGCCTAGGCTATTCGCAATTTTGAAAGAATGTCCCGGGAACTCGGATTTAATCTTATCTAATACGATCGGAACATCATTTTTGATATGACCCGAGGTGAATAAGAATAGCGGAAATATTATAATATTAGAATATTCTTCGCAGAGATCCCTAAGAGCGGTTTCCAAGTCAGGTTTTGCAAGTTCCACATATGCATGGGAAATTTTCAGATCCGGATGTGTCAGTGCGAACGTATCCACCAGGGAAACAAATTCCAGATTGGAATTTTCCTCCCTGCTTCCATGACCTAATACGAGAACCGCGACCTTAGGTTTCATTTGGATCCTAATACCTGCCTTGGTTTCCAGAATAGGAAAAATAAGGAAGATAACAAATACCAGAAGACCAGGTTTGTGAGTAAGCTTACATATTCGAATTGTATCCTTAATTCTTTGGGAGCTGCGAAATCTTCCGAAATTTCAGGAACACCTATATAGAATGGAAGTCCTGCAAAGAATAGAACCGTTATTAAAGCGAAAGCCCATTTTACTAGATTACGAACGTTTAAATAAGATAGAAGGATACGAGATCCCAGAACACCGACTAAACTGGATCCAACGCTAAGATACCACCAGGCCTGTCTTTCCGGATAATCATAAGCCCCGGAAGCTCTGCCTGGTAATTCCGGAGGGAGTCCCAAAAATGGGATCCCGAAGAAGATCAGAAATCCAGCGACTGCAAATAAAATACTTAGGAAGACAGCCTTAGATAGGGAAGGGCTCTCTAAAAAATCTTTCGGAGGAAATAGAACCATCCAGAGAGAGATCAAAACTCCAAAAGAAATTCCTAATAGAACGGAACCTATGAATGTTCCTAAATTCCTTTTTTGCCAAAGTCCATCGGTTTCGATCTTTTCATCGGAAGCAGATCCTGCTTTTGTATGAGAATGATCTTTTCCATGTGAGTGAGAATGGGTATGCGTACGGCTTGTATTCGGATTTTCTGATATAGATTTGGATTCAAATTTCTCCGCTTCCAGGATAAGAGGGAGATTCCAAACACAAACCAGGATTCCTAAAACAAGCCCGGATACCAGACCGGAAAATATCCCGGTCCGTAATAGATCGGAAAATCCCGATCTTAATGGCATGGAAAGCCCGTAGAATGTCTTATATCATGAAAAGTATCGTGCAAATACACCATAGGCTCCAGGCCTACCGCATAAATTGTAGAAAAGGCGAGAAACCCGGCCAAAACCAGAACAGAACCTCGGAACCATGATTTGGTCCCTGAAAAATCCTTTAAAACGGAAATCGAGCGCATAAAAATCCCTCCTAGATCTTCACCTAACAAGATATAAACGATATTAAGGCAAAACGGATCTCGCCGAAGCATCGTATAAGCAAAATTGTTGAGTTTAGTTACGTAATCGCCTTACATCCGAGACTGGATCACGTAGCTTCAGGATTTTTGTAAGGTCGTTTTCTGACTCGAGATCGTCCTACTCGGCACGTCTTCCCAGGTTTTACACCCAGTGACATCTTGTGCCTTTTGTCCCTCTTACAGCGGCGGGTACCGTGACGGAATTGCACCGTCTTCCCATAGATGGAGACATCTATGTTCCTACAAAAATAGTCTGAGATTTCAGGATCTATTTCGATCCGTTTATCTGTATAGTCTTTTATTTTAGATCTAGTAAAATTCTCTAGACCGCTCCTCGTCCCTTTTGGCTTGCGAGATATACATGTTTTCTCGCTCTCATCACATCTCCCAAAGGTCTATGTTCTAATAAAGCTTCCCAAGGATCAAAAATTGTATCTTCGATCTTTTTCTGCAAAGATAGACCAGGCTCGGATCCAAAATCTTGAGTCGGAATGGAAAGAGTAGCTATAGTAACGTAAGGCGCTTCCGACTCGGCCCAATTCACGGAAGCATCTTCGATCGGTGTTGTTTTTTCATCCGTGAAAAATTGGACTTGGAATGAATATACCAAAGTACCTTTTGAAAGTTTTGATTTCATATCATTTGCCCAATCTTTAGAGGCATCTTTACTTGGAGTTACGCCGGAAGGGGGAAGAAGCCTAACTCTAACCGCATAAGGGCCGAACGAGATCGGTGCCGCACTATAGAATGGTTCAGTCGCAAATCCACTAAAAGGTTTATTAAAACTTTTTGATACTTTTTTGATCCTTGCAAATGCTCCGAAAAAACCGTAAGTGGAAAAAAGATATTTTAATAATGGACCTCCGCCTTTTGCGGCAGCGGTGACCACACCTACGAACTCTTCACTTTTGGGAGAAGAAAAGGCTTCCAAATTGATCAGAAGAAAGTCCTGAGCGGAAGTATTACCGTTTCCTAATGCACTCTTGCCGTTTACTCCTAAAATTTTTAAAGCAAATCCTCTGATATCTCCAGTAGTATCGGGTTGTAGTTTCATACTTCCGCTCGAAAGACGGATCCATACGTCTTTTGTTCCTGGAGAGGCAAACAAACCTTGTTTTGCGTGATCTGGAATATTGGATAGAACTTCGAACTTACCCTGCAATCCCAGGATCTGTTTTCTATGTAATGTACGTCCCTTTCCGAATTTGGAAGAGTTTACTTTTTGGATCTTTTGGAATGCTTTCACATATTCCGCAAAACGAGTTTCTTCATCCGGAGAAATATCTTCTTTCCAGTCCTTGCTAATCGGTTTCATAGAGTCTCCTTAACCTTAAGAATATCCACAGTTATACTTTTTGTTTTTTCTTATCCAGTCTGGACTGGGCCGCTTTTAATTCGGAATCGGTAAGTTTAATACTGAATTCGGGAAAGTGTCTAAATAGAAAATATTGGAGCCAAGAATCCCAGCCGGTATATCCGATGAACTTGGAATTCGGTATCCATTTTAAGATCGCTTTCGCAACTGAATCGATCGCATGTATTCTATTCAATGCGGAACCCATTTCTATTTCCTTACTCAATTCAGGTTTGTCGGTATTCTCCTTTTCCAAACCGGGAGTGTCTGTTGTAGGAGGAAGGAATAATTTTACCTTCACTCCATGAAGCATCATCTCTTGGCGAAAACCTTGCGCAAAACCTACGATCGCAAACTTACTCGCCGAATAAGCTCCGTAACCGTAGATGGAAAAGAACGCAAGGGTAGAGGCTAAAAATACGATCTCACCGCTTTTTTGATTGGAAAAATGATCACTAAATGCGAGTGCACTATTCACATGGCCGAAAAAATTCACATCCATTAGATTTCTATAAACTTCGTCGTCCAAGTCGGAAGCTTCCCCTGCTTTTGCGAAACCGCTGCTGCAAATTAAAAGGTCTAATCCTCCTAACGTCTGGATTGCCTTTTTGGCTTCTTTTTCGATGGCCTTTTTATCTGAAACATCCAAAACAGCGAATCCGAATACTGCTGTTGGAGCTCCTACAGACTTCAATTCCTGGACTGTTTTTTCTAAGTTGGATTTTCCCCTGGCGGAAACGATTACACTTGCTCCTGCCTTCGCCAATTGGATCGCTATTCCTTTGCCTATACCCGCGGAACCGCCCGTTATAAATACTTTTTTACCTTTGTATCTGCTAAATGACATTTTGAAAAATTCTCTTCGATGCGGGCAAGGTTTCCCTTTTTAGGAAACTATTCAATCTAATTCGAAACTTTTTGTATAAAGAATTTGAGAACTTGCTCCAAAATCTTAAATTCCTGGTTTGACCCTAAAACAAATCTTGCCTTTTCGTTCCTATACTACTGAATACGTGAGAATCCAAGGTCTTAAGATGCATGAGATACCGTTACTGGAAAATCTAAGGAAGAAGATCCCAGGTTTGGAAAAAAATTGGGACCGTTATACCTCCATGTTAAAAGAAAAGAAGGTCCCGGCAAAAACCGAACTCATAAAAAGAGGAGCTTATACCAAAAACATATTCATCGTTAAAAAGGGATGTCTGCGGTTAAAATTCGAAGATAAGGGCAGAGATATTACGATCGCATTTTTTCCTGAAAATAGAGCGATCACTTCTATCCATAGTTACAGGGGAACTTATAAGGACAGCCAACTCAGTGTGGAGAGTATAGAACCAACGGACTTATTGATCCTAAACGGGGAAGATGCGGAAATTATTTATAGAGAGAATGAAGGTGTCCGGGATTTTTTATTGGAATATGTGGGTGAAAGGTTTGATACTTATCTGAATTTATTTTTGTCCAGGATCAGAGATAGTCCGGAGCAAAGATATTTGAATCTGATCAAAGAGCAGCCGGATATTGCAGCACGTATTCCTCAGCATTATATCGCTTCTTTTTTAGGAATTACTCCTGTGTCCTTGAGTAGGATCCGAAATAGGATCTGGAAGGAACAAAAATAGGCTTTTTATGGAATTTATTATAAAGGAGAAGTATCCAAAACTTCTTCTAGTCTAAAACCGGAAAGTATACGGTAAATTTTGTGCCTGAGCCAAGTTCGCTCTCTACCTTGATCTTTCCTTTATGATTTTCTAAAATACCATAAACGATCGAAAGTCCTAAACCGGTTCCTTTTCCAGGCTCTTTCGTAGTGAAAAATGGATCGAATATTTTACGGATCGTCTTTCTGTCTATTCCTGTCCCGCTGTCTAAAATTTCTATCACAGCGGTCTTTTGGTTTTTTTCGGGAGAAATAAATTCTCCTTCTTCCATTTTCAATTTAATGGAAAGTAACCCGCCGTTTTGCATCGCGTCTTTTGCATTTAAGAATAAGTTCAAAAATACTTGATGGATCTGAGTATGATCCGCTTGGACCAGGATCGGATCTTGAGGAAGATCGGAAATCACTCTAATAGATTTAGGAAAAGTAGAAGAAGCTATATGGGCCGCTTCCGAAACTAGATCATTTAAAATAGAAGGTTTTAGGTCCGATTCGACCTTTCTTGCCAAGGTCAAAAGTTGTTTAATTAAGGAAGATCCTCTTTCCGCGGTCTTTTTGATAATTTCGGAATATTGTAATATCTTTTCAGGATGTCCCGAATTCTTTTCCAAGAGGGCGGTGTAACCTAGAACCACGGTTAGAATATTATTAAAGTCGTGAGCAACTCCTCCTGCAAGAGAACCGATCGACTCCATTCTTTGGGAATGTATAAGTTGTTTTTCTAATTCATGGTGTTTGGTAATGTCTTGGAATTGTGCCGCAAAATAATTCGGATTTCCCTTTTTGTTCCTTATTAAGGTCGCATCCACTTGGACCCAGAGTTGATGCCCGTCTTTATGAAAGTATCTTTTTTTCCTTTTGAAAGTGGATATTAATCCTTTTAAAAATTGATCCCTGGATCTAAGATCTTCTTCCAGATCATCCGGATGAGTAATATAATCAAAACTCATTCCGACTAATTCATTTTCAGAATAACCTAAGATTTGAGAAAGCGCCGGATTAGAACTGATAAACCTTCCTTCCAAAGATATGATCGCAAATCCGTTCGGAGAATGATAGAGTATATTTTTAAATTGTGCCGCTTGGCAGAACCATTCATCCCAGCCCATTTCCTTAGGTAAAAAGTCCTTCTCTAAATAACCGGAGGGCTGGTTTATTTTTGGAGGAATTTCATCGCAGTTTTGCATAACCTTCTCTTCCATGCTATTTAAGACAGAGAGGGGAAAGGCTTTCGTCTTAACTATTGTTAATAAATTATGTATCTATTTTGTACTCCATTCGGTGATAGATCATAGTCTAACTGATTCTAGGTGTTAAAAAAGAAGTTAGAGTTCTCCCCAAAAAAAGAAAGGAGAGGCCGGGATTCCGACCCCTCCTAAGGAAAGGATTGCCTTATAGGGAGGCGGAGACCATGAGATAAAAGAACTTAGAAGTATCGTCGAAAGTGTATCTGTTCTCAGGATTGGAAGCGAATGGATTTGTTCTTTCATTTCCGATCGCTTCTTTAGCTTTCACAAGAGAGATTCCCATCCAGATCGAAACGGATTCGGTGTAATTATGGATCCAAGTAAAATCATACTGATAGAATAATCTTCTTCCTAATCTGGAATTATCATAAGAGAACTTATCATTGGAATAATTTTCAGTGCTCGCTCCGGTATTCGGGACCCCGGAAACCTTATACCATGCATCCTGCAGATTCGCTTTCTGAGTATCGTAGATCGCAAATATGAACATTCCGTATTCCGTTTTGAGATTTGCCCTGATCGAATAGGATTTTATATTCTCAAATCCTGCCATCAGGGATTGGCCATTCATAGTATTCCAATTTGGAAAAGAACCTGCGATCTGAGGAAATAAACTCTGCCAAGTTCCCACTTTCGAATCGGATCTATTCGGATCTCCGGAAGCATATGTATAACCTAAACCTAAGCGGATCCAATCGTTGATCTTGATCCCGGTATCCAAAGAGAGAAGTTTTGTGTCATACTGAACCTTCTCCGTATAAATATTTTTACCGTTAGCCGCTTTTTGGTCTAAAATATCCCAATCGGCTTTCACTCTGTCTCCTGTCATTCCGGACTGCCATGCGGATTCTATTGTCCAGTCCCAGATCTTTCCGGCAGGCAAAAGGTTATTATTCGTTCTATTGGTGAACCTGAAACCTGTGGTCAATAGATCGTCTCTTTGTTTCAAACGATTATCGAAGTCCGTAGGATTTGCGTTAGGGATCCATTTTTTAGAAACTTCGAACACATATAGATCCAGGTGGGCTTCTTCTCCGAATTTGACCGTATTATAGGCCCCGAAAAAGTATGCCTGGTCGATGGAACCTTTGGATCTTCCGTTACTTGTGGTTAAACCGTAAGGAGCATCATATTGATTGGACAATATCGTTCCGAATACGTGTGATCTAAACCATTGGGAGTCATGAACGAACCTAACTCCATCGAATGCAAAACCCGTATGAAGCCAATTTAACGGACCCACAATTTTCAGATCCCCAAAAGCGAATACCTGTCTGCCCACAAAAACGGAAACGGGAAGTTTATCAGTTTTTTTGAATACTATATAAGCTTCTCTAATATCGGTATTATTCCTGATATTCGTATTTGTAGAAGTAGCCGGAGTCAAAGTGGTTCCGGCGCCTGTGCTAAGCCCGTAAGTCCAGTTGCCGGCGTTCTGAGGAGTTTGGCTTCCTCCCCAAAGTCTGCTATCCTGCATAGTAACTTTGATCGCATAATAGGGAGAAGGATCGAATAAGAACCAGAGTTGAGTGTTCTGTCCTACAAAAGAACTGTAATCATCCGTCTTCTTATTGAAATCAGGATTCTCTCTTGCCTCGAATCTTGGTCTAAGAGAAACTCCTAATTTCAAATTATCCAGCCAAAATAGATCCGACTTTTGGGTATCCTTCATTTGTTCCGGAGTAACTAAGAGAGTTCTGAGATGATCTACCGGAATATTTCCCTTCCAAGCAGAATTGTACTTAGGCTCTTGCTTCTTAATTTTTTGATCGGTAACTTCTATCTTATTCGGATCGGAAGAAGAGGGAAGTGGGTTCTGATTTGTTTCCTTTACACTTTTATTCGGGTCTTCTTCCGAATATATTGTAATACTAATAACAATAGTTATTAAGAGAAGTATAGAATTAAGTTTCGATTTCGGGATAATGTTCATCCAGGAGCAACCCGTTGTAAAAGTATCTTTCCAAAACTTTTAGCAATTATTGTGCCAATATTATAAAAATAAATGAATATTGAATAAATTGGCTAATTAGATCAATCTGCCGAAATTTGATTAGAGTATATTCTTTTCTATTCGAATTAAAAATATGCGTAATGTATAATTTAAGTACGTTTTCTAGGAAAATTCTATTTGTAGTATCTTCGACAGTTCTAATATAAACTCAAATTGGTATCCGAAATTACTATTTCAGGAAATATTCTATGATTGGCACAAGATTTGCTAATTAAGAGATGATGTCTATACTCAGTTTTTTACGGAAATTGAATCCGTAATGTTCTATCAATTCCAGTTCGAGTTCATTATTGAAACGAATTATGCTCTTGGCGGTTTCTTCCAATGAAAGGATTAGGGGACCTTTTCTTCCCTCTTGGACTTCTTTTTGGAGATTCCAAAAGTATTTACTGTTTTGGAGAGACTTCTTCTTATCCGTTTGTTTACTTTCGGAAACTCTTTTGTAGATCGAAACAAGTTCACTCGGAGTTTTTACGTTTATATCCACTTTTTTTAATTCGTAAGAGAAGTCGGGATCGTGCCCATTTTCGGAAGACTGTTTTGTTTTTGAGATCACGGAAGGGAGAAGTTTAGAAATGTCTTCATAGATCGGAAATGCGGCAAAAATCCAATTCACAAGATTTAAACAGGAAAGTTTTGCAGGAGATCTTTTGTATTCCGCCCAGACTTCTTCTAAAAAATCCGCTTGGGAATAGAAAAAAAACAAAATTTCATGTTCGTTCTTCTCTTTCATTTTTTGGGTTCGAGCCTGGGGGACTCGTCGTATCCAAGGGACACTTTTTCTTTATATGCAGGATAAATGCCAGATCTTAAAAAGAAAGGCAATTCGTTTCTAATTGCTCTGAATCCTGATTCCAGTGTATCTTCCGCACGTATTGACCGGAAAGAGACAGTGGATCTTGGCTGTAAGAGTTTTGTCGAAGATACTACATTGCAGAAATTCTATACAAACTGCCTCAGAACTGTGGGGAAGAGAGCCTGGCTTCCCTGATAACAGATTCCAGAAGTCACTATTTGGCCCGTTTCCTAAATAATCCAAGATCTGGCGTGATAATTGCATGATTGTAGATATGCAAAACCCGGAAACCTTTCAAACCACCTGTCCGTACTGCGGGGTGGGTTGCGGCCTGAAGGTGGAAAAGTCCGGGCCGCTGGATATATCCGTGAGCGGAGATCCGGATCATCCTACAAACAGAGGGATACTTTGTTCCAAGGGGATGAATTTGCATTATTCCGTCATGGATAGAACGGACAGACTTTTATTCCCTATGATGAGGGAAGATCGTTTTGCTCCTTTAAAAAGAACGAGTTGGGACAAGGCCCTCGACTTTGCCGCGGAAAAATTCAAAAGTTTTATCCAAGAATTCGGACCTGACTCGGTCGGTTTTTACGTTTCGGGACAACTTTTAACGGAAGAATATTATATTATAAATAAGTTAACTAAGGGTTTTTTAGGAACAAATAATATAGATACGAACTCCAGGCTTTGTATGAGTTCTGCGGTCACAGGATATAAGATGGCATTCGGAGAGGATGCAGTTCCTGTAGGTTACGAGGACTTGGATCTCGCGGATTGTTTTATGGTAGCAGGAGCGAATCCTGCATGGTGCCATCCGATCGTATTCAGAAGAATTGAGGCTCGAAAAAAAGAAAATCCGAATATCAAATTGATCGTTGTAGATCCTCGCAGGACCGAATCCTGCGAACATGCGGATATTCATCTACAAATAGCCCCGGGGACGGACATTTATTTATTTCATGCAATTGCAAGAATTCTAATAGAGAAGGATTGGATAGATCCTAAGTTCATCCAAGATCATACGGAAGGATTCGAAGAATTAAAAGCCAAGGTCTTTGAGATTTCCGTTTCTAAAGCCGCAGAGATCTGCGGAATTTCTTCCGAACTCATTTATAAAACAGCGGAATATATCTCTAAGTCAAAAGGTTTTATTAGCCTATGGGCAATGGGTTTGAACCAAAGTGTGGTGGGAGTAAATAAAAATTTAGCTCTTATCAATCTTTCTCTTCTTACGGGTCATATCGGAAAACCCGGCTCAGGACCATTTTCTTTAACCGGACAATCGAATGCAATGGGTGGGAGAGAAGTCGGCGGACTTTGTAATCTTCTTCCTGCACATCGAGATCTGGAAAATCCGGAACATAGGAAGGAGGTCGCAAAATTTTGGGGAGTCGATTCTATATCCGAGACTCCAGGTTATAGTGCGACTGAAATTTTTGAAAAGCTCGCTTCCGGAAGAATGAAAGCGATATGGATCGTCTGTACAAATCCTGCCGTAAGTCTTCCCGATGTGAGGTCCGCTGAGTCGGGTCTTCGTTTGGCTGAGTTTGTAGTTGTCCAGGATATTTCCGCAGACTCAAGCGTAATACCTTTTGCGGATCTTGTTTTGCCTGCTGCAGGCTGGGCGGAGAAGAAAGGTACGATGACAAGCTCCGACCGTAGTATTTCGGTTCTTCCTAAAATTTTAGAACCTCCCGGAGAGGCAAGGGCGGATTCTTGGATCGTACAAGATTTTGCAAAACGAATGGGATTCGGTCCTTCTTTCCAATACTCGGATGAAGAAGAGATCTTTCTGGAGCATTGTAGATTAACGGAAGGAACTAGGATAGATATATTAGGTTTAGATTATGAAGAAATCCGTAAACATAGGGCTGTAAGATGGCCCTATCCTCAAAAAGGACATTCAGATAATATAAGATTATTCGGTGATGGTAAATTTTATAGGAAGAACGAGAAGGCTAAGATCCATTCCGTAAAGTCGGAAGACGATTCCGAAAAACCGGACGAGGATTTTCCCTTGGTGCTTACCACAGGAAGGATCAGGGATCAGTGGCATACGATGACTCGGACAGGTAAGGTCAAAAAATTAAGAGAACATAGACCTGAACCTTTTTTGGAGATCCATCCGGATGATGCTTATAAATATGATATCAAAGACGGAATGGTTGTAACCATTTCGAGTAAGAGAGGATCCGTTCGTGCAAAGGCGCTTCTTACCGAATCCATTAAACGGGGTGTCGTGTTTTTACCGATGCATTGGGGGAGAAAGAACGGAACGGATATATTCAGATCTAATAATCTGACAAGTTCCGCTTCCGATCCGTTCTCAAAACAACCGGGTTTTAAAATTTCTGTAGTTCGTATCGTTCCGTATAAAAAACCGAAAGAAAAAATACTCATCGTTGGCGGCGGGACTGCAGCTTACGCATTCTTGAAACAGTATAGAGATCTCGCTCCAGGAGATGATATTACAGTCATGTGCAGAGAGGCAGATCCGTTTTATAATCGAGTACTTCTTCCCGATTATATCGGAGGGGAGAAGGAATTTGACGATCTGATGCCTGCCGATCCTGAGGAAGTCAAGTCCTGGAATTTGGATCTGTTCCCGAATAAATCGGTTCAGATGATCTATACGGAAGGGAAGAAGGTCCGAGATACCGAAGGAACATTATATTCTTATAATAAACTTGTGCTCGCAATGGGAAGTTCTCCCGTTTGGCCCACTAAGATCCCTCCTGAAATGCTGGGAGTATTTAGTTTAAGAAGTAAAGCGGATGCGGATCGTATCAAAGGTTTTTTTGTCCCGAAATCTCATGCGTTGATCGTTGGCGGAGGACTTTTGGGACTGGAACTTGCCGTCGCTTTAAAAGGTGTAGGAGTACAGGTGACTGTTCTTGTTCGATCGGATCGTTTGATGTCC
Source organism: Leptospira dzoumogneensis (assembly GCF_004770895.1). Lineage (NCBI taxonomy): Bacteria > Pseudomonadati > Spirochaetota > Leptospiria > Leptospirales > Leptospiraceae > Leptospira > Leptospira dzoumogneensis. The sequence goes on from NZ_RQHS01000018.1 coordinate 110,808, forward strand.
CAAAAACTAGATTCAGTCGGAGCGGATATCCTAAAAGAAGAGATCCTTTCAAGAGGAATAGAATTAATATTTGAATGCGAGATCTCTAAAATAGAAGGAACTGAAAGGATTTCTAAAGTCCAGCTTACGAACGGGAACTTTATAGAACCTGACGGGATCATCTTTGCGATCGGGACCAAGCCGAATTTTGAGATCGCAGTAAAAGGTGGATTGGATTGTAATAACGGAGTAGTGGTGGATTCTTTTTTAAGATCCAGTGATCCGGATGTGTATTGTATAGGAGAGATCGCAGAACATAAGACCGGAACTTATGGAAATATTTCCGCAGTGGACGATCAGGCAAAGATCGCAGCTCAGCATCTATTCGGTTACGCATTTAACGAATATACAGGTTCATTGCATGCTCATATTTTAAAAATTCCAGGTTTGGAATTGGCGACGATCCGTCTTCCTGATGTTCCGATGGAAATCCCTAAGGACAAAATGGGAGAATTCGAAGAGATCATATTCTTAGATCGTAAAAAACGTTTTTATAAAAAATGTATCATACGGAACGACAGATTAGTAGCTGCGATATTGATCGGAGACAAATCTTCTTTTAGCAGGATGAAAGACTGGGTTTCTTCCGGTATTGAATTGGGAGATCGTAGAAAACATCTGCTGAATGACGGGGAGATAATGAAACCTCTCCAAGGAAAGGTTGTATGTTCCTGCAATGGGGTGGGAGAGGGTAATATAAGAGAAGCCATCCAGGATGGGGAAAGGACCCTGGAGGCTATCGGAAGAAGGACCGGAGCAGGAACAGGATGCGGTAGCTGCCGTTTGGAAGTGACCACCATCCTGAAAAGTATGTTAAAAGAAGCTTAAAGGACTTGGTCTGATTTAAGCTTAGACGCAGCTAACAAAGCCTCCGCTCTTACCTTGTTTCCATTTTTGTAATGTAATTTACTTAAATGTTCCAGGTTCTTGGAATGGGTCGGGTCTCTCATCAAGAGAACTTCTCCGAAATCTATCGCTTTATCGTAATTTCCGAGTCTTGCAAGTGCATACGAAACCCATAAATAAACCGCACTATCATCCGGGTATTTTTCCAGGTATTTTTGGCCTTCCGATCCTACGTAAATATAATCTTTCTCTTCAATTGCATTCCTGAGCGCTTTTCTACGGGTCGATTTTTCGGAAATCGCATCGGAAACTTGCTGGTTTTGAAAAGGATCATCCAAAATATCCGCGACAGAAGTCATTTCTTCCTTATAAGAAATTCTGACGAGGCTTAAGTCGTCTATGATATCTCCTCTGGAATGGATCAGAGCTTCTATCTGTAGTAATTCGGCCTTGGCTTCTTCCACATCTCTTAAGAATGCTCTTTCGTCTTCGTTGATGATCTGATTTCCGTCTTCGTTGATCCCAAGTTGAACATCGTCCCTTCCGTCGGAACCGATCAGAATAACATCATTCGGCTTGAGTTGGAGTGTTTGGACTACGAATACTTCTTCCGGATCTTCTACTCCTACTTTTCTCAACATCCCATTTTCGGATAAGAAGTCTGCTCTTCCGTCTCTATACATCACCACTTGGGGATGTTCAGCGTTTACGAAATACATTAGACCTGATTCTTCGTCCACGATCCCGACTACCATAGAGATCAACATTCTTCCATCAAAGGAAACGAATACACTTTTCAGTTCATGGTAACATCTTCTGAGCCAATGTTCAGGAAAGAGTTCCTGCATTTCTAACGTGTTTTGGGTCCTTGTGACTATGGTCTTAAAAATGGTTCCCATGATAAGAGCTCCACCGGCTCCCTGCATGGATTTACCCATTGCATCCCCATTGAAGAAAACTAATACAGGTCTTCCTTTTAATTTCAGGGAATATACTGCGCATAGATCCCCGCCTAATTCACCCTGCCAATTTCTGAACTGGAATCTTTTCTTTTGCCGGCAGAGAATTTCCGCTCTTACTATTTCACTATGTCCGTAGTTTCCCGCTAATGGCTGCATTAACTGAGAAGTTAAAAAATAATCCCCGTCTTGCTGGTGTTTTAGTTCTTTGATCTCGCTTAAGCTCTTTTGGAGGTCATTTGTTCTTTGTCGGACCTTCTCCTCAAGACTTGCATTTAATTCTTCTACCTCGTTGTGAACACGAACGAAACGATTCGCTAATATGAATGCGATCCCTAATATGAATGCCAGGAACGTAAAAGGCATGATCAGAGCGGAATTGATGAGCCTGTTTGTAACCGCATAATCATGAAGCCCGCCTAGAGCGATGAGTGCTACTCCTCCTAAGAGTAATCTTGCATCGGAATTCCCTTTCCAGGCGGATCTTCCCGTAATAAAGGAGATATAAGGAAGAACGAAAACTACCGTGAGTCCCGCAATGATCGTAAGTAATAAATCCCGAATATACTGATTTACGAATATATCTAAAAGTCCTACAAATCCGTAAAGAGCGGCGGAATATACAGCAAATTTAGGATGTTTTCCCTGGAAGAACCTTGCAATGAATAATAGAAGGCTTCCTATGAACATCATCAGAGAGACTTGGTCCACTTTAGACTGTAATTGTCTATGGGAACCGAAAAGAATCTCCGCAGTGGAATTATTCGTGAGATGGAATATGGAGAAGAAGATCGCAAATAATCCGAAATATAAATTGAATATATCGCTCGGTCTTCTGACTGCCAAAAGTAGATGATAAAGTCCAACGCTGATATAGACTGCGGCAAGTAAGAATGCCACGCTCAACTCTAATCCGAATTTTTTAAAAATGGATTCAGAAAGTCCTAAAGAAACTTTAGGTCCGCTCCAATGGAATGGTTTTCCCGGAATTGTGCAGACCTTTGCATAGATATAATTCTCTCCGCCCGGACGAAATGCGGCAGCAGGGAGTACGGATACGATCCTTCCGTCTTGCCCGGAAAGATAGGGATCTCTTCTTCCTGTTTTTCCGATCAAACCTAATTTAGAAGTTTCGTTTAGATAAAATTCCGCAAAGTCGGAACTATGACCCGAGTCGATCGCAACGGAGGTCTGCTGGTTCATCCACGCACGGACCTTCTCCGGTAGCGCATGACGTATGGAAATACATCCGTCAAAATTCTGATAAACATCATCCGAACTAAAATCAAACGGAACTGTGATCTTAGTTCCTTTTTTGAAATCGGGATTGGTATTATTGTCGGAGATAAATTCCCATTCTCCATTCAAGGAGAGAATAGAATCTTCCGCGATCCAAGAGGCTCTCTCACAATTACCAAGGAAAAAAACTAGGCAGAATATAAGAAGTTTTTGTGAGACAAATCTGTGTAAATTAGATGGAATGAGAAATTTCAGTTTGGTCATTACGATTCTTGTAAAAAGTCTGCTGCAGGGTATAATACCCCGATTTATTGGCAAGAGCTAAATCCTAAGACGTAGCATGATTGTAATTTTCGACCCGGAAAGGTCGGAAAATTATTGAAAACGGAAAATAACTTATAGTCCGTTCCCAAAACTTAAGTCATCGGGACAGCGCCGACAGGCTCTTAACGTGTGAATCTTTCTGTGAGTAATTCCACTCTTTTACGCAATAATTTCGTTTTGGGAAGGTCTGCGGAAAGTCCCTCTAAAGCCAGGAAGAACACTTTTGCGCTTTCTTTGTCCCCTAATATCTGTTCCGCGAATTTGATAATTTGGCGTTCGTATTTTTGAGTGCTCTTTGGAGATAATTTAGAACAGGTTTCATAAAACTCCGAGGTCTTAGGCTTTCCTTCTATTTTCGCCCAAGGTTCTATCAATATCAGCTCGCATATTCGCAGAAGTTTTTGTTTGGGAGAAATATTTTGGGATAAAACCTTCTCCGCTTCTTCGTAACTTCCTTCCAAAGTATAATCGAAAATCCCTTCGTATAGATCCTCTTTATTTTTAAACTTTAAATAGAGGAGAGGACGGGACAAATTCGCCCGTTTAGCGATATCATCCATAGAAGTTTTGGAATATCCGAATTGAAGAAAACAATATAGGGCGGCATCCAAAATTTCCTTTTTTCTTTCCTCATCCGCGGGAGATACCTTTCGGGTCATAAGATTATTTGACAAATTTAGAAAAAAATGTCAACTTTATCCGGATTTCCAGGTCTGAAAAATTGACAAGTTAGATTAAAATTGTCAAAATGTAAGAATAATATCTCTCCATCCCGGGTAGATCCGTTCTGAACAAGGAAACGATTAAATGAAGAAGGTACACAGTTCTCGAAAATGGCTCTTTCCCGTCCTAGTCTTAGTTTTGGGAGCGTCATTTTTTTACACCTGCCAAGCTCTCGGGAAGAAGGCAGAAGGAGAAAGACTGATCAGAATGCAGGAGTCCCCGCAGTGGAAGGATGGACAATTCGTAAATCCGCAGCCTCTGATCAACGATTTCTGGATGGCGTTAGGAAGTATGTTCAGACAAAGCGCGGATGTAAGCCCTAAGGATCCTGTTCCGGTGGTTTTTATAGAAAAATCAAGATTTTCTAAATTACCTGAGTCAGGTTTAAGGGTCACTTGGTTTGGACATTCTTCTTCTTTGATAGAATTAGACGGAGTTAGGATCTTAACCGATCCTGTTTGGTCGGAAAGAACTTCTCCTTCTTCTTGGCTTGGCCCTAAAAGATGGTATCCACCTTTGATCTCCTTGGAAGATCTTCCTGAGATAGATGCGGTATTAATTTCTCATGATCATTACGATCATATGGATTTAGGGACCATTTCTAAATTGAAAGATAGGAACATAGTATTCGTTGTTCCGCTCGGTTTGGGAGCGAATCTTTCTTATTGGGGAGTTCCTGCTGAAAAGATCATAGAATTGGATTGGTGGGACACTAAGAAGATCAAGGGTTTGGAAATAGTAAGCACTCCCGCAAGACACGCTTCAGGCAGATATCTATTAGATAATGATAAAAAACTTTGGTCCAGTTATGCGATCCTTGGTCCTGAACATAGGGTTTATTTTTCGGGAGATACTGGTTTATTCCCTAAGATGAAAGAGATCGGAGAAAAATACGGACCTTTCGATCTGACTATGATAGAAACAGGCCAATACAACCAAGCCTGGCCAGACTGGCATATCGGACCGGAACAGGCGGTGATCGCTCATACACAACTCAATGGAAAAGTTTTACTTCCGATCCATTGGGGGCTATTCGCTCTTGCTTCTCATGGATGGACGGAACCCATAGAAAGAGTTTTAGAAAAGTCTAAAGAACTAGGAGTTAACGTGATCACTCCTAAACCGGGAGAAAGTGCGGAGCCCGGTTTACAAAAAGATTATATTGCTTGGTGGCCTAAACTTCCTTATAATTCCGCTAAAGAAGATCCTATCTTATCCAGTCAACTGGAAGAAAATACCGCGAGTGCGAGGTAATCGAATGAAATTAAGAGCAATCATCACGGGTTCCACGGGAATGGTGGGAGAAGGCGTTTTATTGGAGTGTTTAGAAGATCCGAATGTGGAAAAAATACTTCTGCTGAATAGAAAATCGTATGGAATATCCCATCCGAAAGTGGAGGAGATCATTCATTCCGACTTTTCGGATATTTCCGCGATCAAAGACAAATTGAAAGGGTATAACGCCTGCTTTTTCTGTTCCGGGGTTTCTTCTATCGGTTTAAAAGAAGAAGAATATCTTAAACTGACCTATACATTAACTTTGCATGTGGCAAGTATCTTGGCTTCTTTAAATCCTAATATGAGTTTTTCTTATATTTCCGGTGCAGGAACGGACAGCACTGAAAAAGGAAAAACGATGTGGGCGAGAGTAAAAGGTAAAACTGAAAATGATCTATTAAAACTTCCTTTCGCAAAGGTGTATAATTTCCGTCCGGGTTATATGCATCCGACCCCGGGAGCAAAAAATACTTTGTCTGCATATAAGTATATTGGCTGGAGTTTTCCGATCTTAAGAACGATTTTCCCGAAACGAGTTTCCACTTTAAAACAGCTAGCACTCGCTATGATCCGTGCGAGTGAAAACGGTTATAGTAAGAATACTATAGAAGTGGAGGATATTCTGGAGTTATCCAAACCTTAAAGAATTATGGTATTTTGTCTGAAAAATTGAAATAGTAAAAACCGAGGGTTATTTTTTAATTTAAAAATAACCCTCGTTCTTCTGCGGATTTTCCGAAAGATCCTGAGGTATTATAAGGAATTTTTTCAGGTCTATGGAAAGCGAAGCACGAATGAAAAAAGTTTTGGATAATATGCCTATCCTCTTCTTTTCTTTGGATGAGAATTTTAGGCCCGTTTCCTGGAACTATGAATGTGAAAGAGTTTTAGGATTTTCTTCCGAAGAAATTCTGAACGACCGAAACTTCTCCTTTAAGGATCTGATCCAGGTAAAAGAAGAAGGAGAATCTTCCGGATTCAATCCTGAACTTCTAAATTCCGAATTTAAAAATTGGGAATTGGATCTTCTTTCTAAGGAGGGAAAATTAAAGTTAGTTTCTCTTTCAAATATTTCCTCTGAATTCCCTCTTTTCGGTTCTACGAATTGGTTCGTAGGAGTGGATATCACAAGGACCAAGGAGATAGAAAGAGAATTAACAAGCTCCTTAAAAGAACTTTCCGATTTTCAAACTGCACTTAACGCAGTCTCCATCGTTGCGATCACCGATAAGGCCGGGACAATTATTTATGTAAACCAAAACTTCTGCGATATAAGCGGTTATTCGAGGGATGAACTTTTAGGTCATAACCATCGTATCATCAATTCAGGTTACCATCCTAAGGAGTTTTTTAGGGATCTTTGGAAGACGATCGCGAAAGGAAAAATTTGGAAGGGAGAGATTAAGAATAAGGCGAAAGATGGAAGATATTACTGGGTGGACACGACCATTTCTCCCATCCTGGACAGTAACGGGAAACCTTACCAATATCTGGCGATCCGCAACGATATTACCGAAAGAAAAGAAACAGAGGAGAAGGCAAGACACGCGGAGAATAATCTCAAAATCCTCCAAGATAGGATGAGTCCCCATTTTCTTTTTAATACTTTGAGTATTATCCATTCTTATCTGCAGACAAATCCAGGACTTGCGGATTCCGCCATTTTGATGCTTGCGGATAATTACAGATTTCTAATGGACCAGGCGAATCAGCAGCTTGTTCCTTTCGACATAGAATGGGAATTTATGGAAAATTATCTACAACTTCTAAAGCTTAGATTTTCCGACTTCTTAGAAGTGGAATCGGAAAAATTGGGAAATTTTAAACAATGCCAGATCCCTCCTTTGACCTTGCAGCCTCTTGTGGAAAATTCATATATCCACGGCCTAAGAGATAGAAAAGGAAAAGGAAAGATCAGTGTAAAAGCTTCTATCCAAGATGGAAAAACTTTGGTGACCATTCGAGACAATGGAAAAGGGTTGAGTGACGCAAATATCCATTCTAGAAGTATCGCGAACATCTCGGAACGTCTGAAATTTTATCTTTACGATTCGGAAGTAAAAATTGAAAATCATCCAGAGGGCGGCGCGATCGTCACTATCGGTTTTAAATCCGCGAAAAATTAAAAAATATGGCAGAATGGAAAACACTTATTGTCGAAGACGAAGCTCCTACCAGGGAATTACTCGTTAATTATTGTTTAGCCAGACCTGAATTAAAATTAGTAAAAGTCGCAAAAGACGGGGAAGAGGCCCTCGAATATCTGCAAAATGAAGAGTTTCATCTTGCGTTTTTGGATATCAATCTTCCTATCCTCTCCGGTTTGGATATTCTGGAAAAACTGGAAAATCCTCCGTATATCATATTTATCACCGCGTTAAGAGACAAGGCTATCGAAGCATTCGAATTCGGAGTGATAGATTATCTGCTCAAACCGTTTTCTAAAGAAAGATTTTTTAAGGCGGTAGATCGTGCCTTGGAAATTTTAGGAAATGAAGCAGATAAACCTTCTAAGAATGTTTTTAATGAGCATGGGCTTTTTATTTTAGAAAAGGAAAATCATTTTTTGATCCCTTATGGAGAGATCATTTATATTTCTTCCAGAGATAATTTTAGCGTGGTCCATACCGAAAAAAGACAATATGTAACCTACAAGTCCTTAAAAAGTCTGGAGCAAAAACTTCCTCCCAGCAAGTTTTTAAGAATATATAAACAATACATAATTAATCTGGAAAAGTTATCTCATTTACAAAGTGATAATATGGGGAATTATTCGGTCCATTTGAAGGACGAGGATGAAACACAACTTCCTGTAGGAAGAAAATATATTTCCAAGATCAAAGAACTTCTATAATTTCTCCCTGTAATTTTACCGTTTAAGAACGGATTTCCCCGAATTCCCTCTTTGGCATTGACTTAGGAAAAAAATTTACTTATCCTTCTCCTTTTACGGCGCTCAAGAAGACTCGCGCCAAAAGGGGAATATAAAGTGGAAAACCAGATAGAGGATCGTCTCGCCAGTTTACAATTTTTAGGAGGAGTAGGAACGGTTACCGGCTCCAAATACCTTGTAAAAGCGTTCGGTAAAACGATCCTGATCGACTGCGGACTTTTTCAAGGGGAAAAGAAACTAAGACTTTTGAATTGGGACTCCGACCAATTTTTTCCGACTGAAATTGATCATATTCTTCTTACCCACGGACATTTGGACCACTGCGGGTATTTGCCCAGAGCGGTTAAAAAGGGATTTAGGGGTAAAATATTCGGCACCAAGCCTACATTAGATGTATCTAATATAGTCCTAAAGGACAGCGCAAAATTACAGGAAGAAGATGCGGAACTCGCAAATTCAGGCGGATATTCCAAACATAAACCTGCCTTTCCTTTATACGATAGTGATGACGCGGAAAAAACGATCAAATTATTCCAAGCGGTAGAAATAGGAGAATGGTTCGATCTAGAGCCGAATATTCGATTTCGTTTCAGATATAACGGACATATTTTGGGAGCAAGCTTCATTGAATTGAAGATAGGAAGTAAGACCCTTATTTTTTCAGGAGATATTGGAAGAGATGAGGATCCTCTTTTATTTGCTCCGGAAAAACCGGAGGAAGGAGATATTATCCTAATCGAATCCACTTATGGAAATCGGATCCACAGAGGAAATCCGATCAAACGTCTAGCCCAGTTGATCCAAGAATTTTCCACTTCTAAAGGAACAATTATCATTCCATGTTTTGCAGTAGAGAGAATTCAGGCTGTTATGTATCTGATCTGGAAATTGATGAAAGAAGGAGAGATCCCTAATATCCCAGTTTATATGGATTCTCCTATGGGCTCCAAAGTTTTAGATTTATTTAATATTTATGGAAGAGAGTGGCATAAATTAAAGGATGATGAGTTGGAAGAACTTAAAGAGGATATATTCTGCATCACTGAATCTGCCGAGACCAAAAAGATCGCAAACAAAAGAGGTCCTAAAATTGTGATTGCAGGAAGTGGAATGGCTACCGGTGGAAGGGTACTTTCTTATTTGGAACATTCTTTAGGAGATCCTAATTCTTTAGTATTATTCGTAGGTTACCAAGCAAGGGAAACTAGAGGGAATAAACTTCTAAGAGGAGATACTGAGATCAAGATCCGAGGCAAGTACCACGAAGTCAGATGCGACGTTCAGAATATAGACGGCCTATCCGCTCATGCGGACCAAACGGAACTTATCCGTTGGTTATCCAAGATCAAAACCCCGCCAAAAGAAGTGTTCATTGTGCATGGAGAAGAGGATGCAAGCAGGATCTTAGGAAATCGGATCCGCAAGGAATACGGCTGGGAAACCAGGATCCCGGAAAGGGGAGAAGTTTTCGAATTCGAAGTGTGATCCGCGATTTAGGGCCTGGAATTTTCACCCTGGAAATCCGCAGGAAATCACTCCAATCGGCAGGATCTCCCACCGGCCCTTGACCTTTGCTTTTTTCTCACGTATGGTAAGAACATCGACATATAGAAGGGACTTGAAATATGACCAGCGCAGTAAAAATCGCACCCGAAACAAACCGAGTTTTACCAAGAGAAATTTTTCCAAAAGAAAACCTTCTCCACCACCATGAAGTTAATTTTACCCGTAGGAAGATTTCCAAAAACGAGATCCTATTCTCTCAGGGAGAACAGGCAAACGGATTTTATATAGTCGAGACCGGTTCCATCCGATCTTATAGAACTTCCGGTTCCGGAGAAAAACAGCATACATTCAAAATTTATCATCCCGGCAACTGGGTGGGGATCAGAGACGCTGCAATCGGCGGAAATTATCTGCACCATGCGGTTGCTCTTGTAGAATCCACAGTACTTTTTGTGGAGGAAGAGGAACTTCGCAGACTTCTAAACTCGGATTCTGAATTCCAAAATTCAGTATTCAGACAAGTGACCATCGAAGCGGTCGAAGCGGAGAATAAGATCTACTCTTTGGGAACTCGTCAGGTTCACGCTAAACTTTCGGAATTTTTACTACAATTATCTGAATCCCAAGACTCGGAAGAAGATCTTCCATTCACTCGTGAGATCATGGCATCCATGATCGGAGTGACTACAGAGACCTTGGTTCGTGCCTTAGCTGATTTTAAAAGCAGAGGTTGGGTGGAAATAGACAAAAGAAAAATAGTGATCAAAAATGAAGAGGCTCTTCTTCGTTTATTGGATTAAACATCCGAACCTTTTCTAAATCGAAAATTAAAGTTTTATAAAATGGTCCGGTATGATCTTCAAACCACTCTCGACTTTCAAGTAAATCGGGTCCAACTAAAAGGAGAACTTTTTATCCCAAGCAGGGCCGCGTTTATAGCGGTCCTTGTCTTGGATGAGAAGGACGACAAATTTGCGGACAGATTTTCTAGGATGAGAAATTTTCTGAATGAAAGGGGAGTGGCTACTCTTTTTCTAAAAGGTTTATTGACTCAGGAAGAAAGGGAAATTCATGCAAATCGTTCCGATACAAGTCTTTTATCCGATCGTCTTTTAGAGATCACTAAACAGATCAAAAATATAGAAGGCGCCGATTCTTTGAAAATTTCTTATATAGGTTCCTCTGCAATTGCGGGTAGAATGTTCCGGGCCGCAGGAAGTTCGGATTCTCCTGTGGAAAGTCTCATACTGATAGGGAACGGTCTTCAGGAATACAGCGGCAAATTTTTAAATGCTTCCGTTTTAAATATTTTAGGCGAACTTGATTTTACTGGAAGGATAGTGAATCGTTCCGTTCTTTCTAAAATAGAGAGTTCAGTCAAAAGGGTATATTTTGTACCCGGATCTCCCAGTCATTTTGAAGATAATACCAAATGGTTTATGGTATCGGAAGCGATCCAAAGATGGTATCTATTCCCCGAAAAAAGATCCAGGGAATTCTCCGAATTTTAAAATTTAATGATGGTGGTGATGGTGGCCGCCTTCTTCCATTTTTCCTCCCGGTTCGGAATGATTATGAGTATGATTCATTCTGAATAACATTAGAGAAATAGAAAGTAGAATGATCGCAAAACCTGCGAGTTTAAGTTTGTCCTTCCCGAATTTTGCCAAGATCATTCTGGATCCTAAACCGAATCCGAATAATAAAGGGAAGGTCCCTAAAAAGAAGAAGAACATACTTAAGGCGCCGAATGCAGGGGATCCTGTTGCAAATGCCATTACGAATGCAGGATATAAGATCCCGCAGGGTAAAAACCCGGTCAACATCCCGAACATAAAACCTATCGCTAAACGAGAGCGCGGGCTTTTATTCTCCCTGGACCTTAAAAGTTTTGATCCGACCTTGGAAAATACTTTGGTGAAAAATCTATTTTGGGTCCAATCCTTTTGGAATAAAATGGAAATCCCGAAGAGTAGAATGAACGCCACTCCGAACCAAGCTGCAAATTCTTGAGCGGGGAGCAGCAAGGAAAGACTTTGGTTCGTAATATTCCCCAAAAATCCAAAACCTAATCCGATGGAAGTGTAAGAGACCAATCTTCCCAGATTATACAAAATTTGTAATAGAACCGGGCTTGTTTTTTTATCCGCAGGGGAAAGAGAAAGATTTAAACTTCCCGCCAAAGGACCACACATTCCCAAACAATGGAAAGAACCGGTTAGTCCGTTTAAAAAAGATCCGAATAATATCGCAGATATCAGTTCCATTATAAACTCCTAATTCGATTTTTCCTGTTTGTCTTCTTCGAATAACATTCTGTATTTAGGGCCTTCTATGTCTTCGTATTGTCCCGATTTGAAATTGAGCAGGAATACGTAAAATGCTCCGAAGGAGATCACTAATGCGATCGGGATCGTAAGATACAAAGCGTTCATGTAAATACCCTATTTTTTAAAGAAATTGAATTTAATACTACGGTCAAAGAGCTTAATGTCATAAAACCGGCACAGATCACGGGAAGCATTAATCCTCCTGCCGCTAAAGGGATCATTATGGAATTATAAACTAGAGAAAGACAGATATTCTGCAGAATGACCTTTCTTGTTTTTCTTGCGATCAATACCGATTTGGGAAGGGAATCCAACCTATCTTTTACGAGTATGATATCCGATTTATCCAAGGAAAGATCCGAGCCCATTCCCATAGAGATCCCGAGATCCGCCTGTGCGATACATGCGGAATCGTTGATCCCGTCTCCCACCATGATTACTATTTCTCCGGAAGATTGGGCCTCTATGATCCTTTCTTTCTTTTGGATAGGCGTTAGATTTGCCTTATAATTTTGAATGCCGAGTTCTTTGGATAGAGTTTCAACCTTGGAAGGAATATCCCCGGACAAAATTTCCATATTAGGAAAAAGTGATTTTAGTTCTTGGATGGAAGTTTTTGCTTCCGTTCTTGCCTTATCTCTAAATTCCCAGGCGACTAAAGGTATACCATTCTCGGATAGATGGATCCAGCCGTCGTTTTCAGGTTTATTTTCCCAGGCAAAATTTTTCTTACCGATACGATAGATCTTGTCTTGGAATTTAGCCTCCATTCCTTCTCCTGGAATCTCTTTGTAGGAGTTCCAACCTGCGAGGTTGTCCGAGGAAGTGCCTGCAGTATCATCCGTAGTGATTTCTTCTAAGAACCGCGGTGTTTCACCTGCGAAAGCTTCTATAATCGATTTTGCGATCGGGTGAGATGAGTTAGACTCCAATCGGATCGCGGTCTCTCTAAACTTGGAAGGATCTTCCTCTAACGCGAAATACTTCTCCGCATTTAATTCCAATTTTCCTGTGGTCAATGTACCTGTTTTGTCGAAGAAAATCCGATTTGCTTTCGCTAAAATTTCCACGGACTCCGGATTTTTGACGAGGACCCCTTCTTTGGATTGGAGTAGATGGCTGATTACTAATGCCGCAGGCACACTTAGTCCTAATGCACAAGGGCAGGCTACGATCAGAACGCTGATCGTATTTAAGATCGCTTCTTCTGTGGAATGGGAATTAAACCAGTAGATAAACGTTCCGACCGCAACAAACAAGACTACTTTTATGAATACTGCCGCCAGTTTATCGGTACTTCTTTGTATTTTTGGTTTTGTTAATAAAGAATCTTCTAATATTCTTCCGATCTGTGCGAGTGAACTTTCGTTTGCATTTCCTTTCGCCTGGAATTTTATATCCGTGGAAAGTGAAACTGAACCTGCTTTGATCTCTGTTCCTCTGGATTTTCGGATCGGTTTACTTTCTCCTGTCAAAACGGATTCGTCGAAAAATGCAGTTTCGGATTCTAAGATCCCGTCTACCGGGGCCTTACTTCCCAGGGATAATCTGACTATATCTCCTCTTTCGATAGAGGAGGCGGAATGTTTGGACCAGATCCCTTTTTTGGATACTTCGTATTCTTCGGGTAGAAGGGAGAGTAATTCCCCTATTTTAGCGCCCGCCTTGTAACGGATCATCGCCTCGAAATATTTTCCAAGTAATATGAAGAAGTAGATGGTGCAAACCGAGTCGAAATAAACTTCTCCCTTTCCGGAAACGGTTACATAGATACTATAGAAGTAGGCGAGACTTACTCCTGCGAATAATAATGTATCCATTCCGAGGAGTTTTCTTTTCCAGGATTCGTAAGCTCCTTTCCAGAAAGGATAACCCGAATAAAAATAGACCGGCGTAGCGAATATCCAGGATATATAATGGAATAAATTTTTAATATTGAATTCCATTCCTTCGAAGTAACCTGCGTATAGGCTCGCGGAGAATAACATGATATTCCCCCAACAAAAGCCTGCTACTATCATCCGAATGCTAAGTTCTTGGAAGGGTTTCTCCACCTTGGATTCAGCTTTTAGGGGAGAATATAGTTTGGCTTTGTATCCCAAACTTTCGATCGTTTTGATAATTTTCCCTAGTGTGATCTTAGAAAGATCGAATCCTACTTTGAGTCTTCCTGTTCCAAAATTGATCCTTGCTTCTTGGACACCTTCCGTTTTTGTGAGAACGGTTTCGATCAGCCATACACAGGCGGAACAATGCAGGTTGGTGACTGTGATATAAACATTTGAATCCGCGCCGGTCCTCTTTTCTAGATATTCGGAATATACGGATTCATTATCCAATTCTTCCGGGGAAATTTTTTGGATCTCTTTATCGATCGGTTCTAAGGACTGGGATCCTCTGATCTGATAGAATTTGTCTAGTCCGTTTTCGAGTAATAGATGAGAGATCTCCGCGCATCCGTTACAGCAATATTCTCTTTCAACTCCGCGTTCTGTTCTGCGTATGGAAACCCCGTCAATTTCAGTATTACAATGAAAACATAATGTTCTGTTTTCTAATACTTTCAATGGATTACCTTAGTGGATACTGTCTTTTCCAGTATCCCTTCCGGGATCTTGGCAGAGACGGAAATTCTCCATTCTCCCGGGAATGGAATAGAAAGTGTTCCTTGGTATTTTCCCGGAGTGATCTCTTTTAAGGCGATTGTCTCGTTGAATTTTTCAGTGGCGGTTTTATCCAACTGGACTTGGATCTGAGCACCTTTGATCCTTTCCTGTCCATGTTTGAATTCCAAATATAGTTCTTGTTTTCCAGATCGGAATACATTCGGATTTTGGATCCAATCCGCTTGGAATCCGTAACCGGCCTCTATCATTTTTCTTTGAGATAGAATGGACTGTTCGTATTTGAGCCCTTTTTCGTAATAGTTGGAATCGATAGCAGGTGTATGTCCCGCTAATGCAAGTTTTACTGTGTAAAATGTAGCAGCAAACAATGCCAGAAATGCGATCTTGATCACCCAAAATGCTCTTTTTAAACTAACGTCCATGGACTATCCTCTCATCGTTTTGTATTTTCCAGCCGGAGATAGATACCGGTAGCAGGAATGGAACTGTTTCCGATTTGGAATATTCAAAATCCTGAATGTCTATCACTTTCAGCTTGATATCATGGCTTCTTTTTTTAGCGTCTTGTTCCGAAATTTTAAGTTCTATAAATAGTCTGTATCTTTCTTCGGAATTACCTTTTAACTCCACAACGGCTTCTTCCGTTCCACCTACGAGTATTCTTCTTTCTCCCTGAAGATCTGAATTTTCTATTTCGAATTTTAAGGTCCTATCCTTGGAAGTCAGGTTCTGCATTTGTACTTCGTAGAAATTCCGAACGATCCCGTTTTGGATGAGCATCGGTTGTATATTTCTGTCCGGAAGAACGGATAGATAGAGAGGAACCCTGCTGGATAATAAGATGCCGATAGCGGAAACAGTTAGTATTAAGAAAAGTGCATACACTATGGTCCTTGACCGTATCCAGCGGATGGAAGAACCTTTTTCGGAGATCTGATTTTCGGACCAATATCCGATCAGTGTTTTTTTATTTTCCTTAGCCATTTGTTTTGTGCATGCGTCGGAACATTTTCCGCAGGCGATACACCAAGGATTGGCTCCATCCCTGATATCTATTCCTGTAGGACATACTACAAGGCACATATTACAAGCGGTACAATCTCCTATCTTAGTTTGCCCTTTTCTTCTTGGTTCTCCTCGAGTGTAATCATAGGTGATATTAACTGAATGATTGTCCATCATCACCGTTTGGAAACGTGCATAAGGACATCCGTATTTGCAGAATTGCTCCCGTATGAATGCTATATCGGCATACATCGCGAATGTAAAAAATCCTAGGAATAAGGACCAAGTAGGGAAATCTAAATTAGGATTTTGGAAATAATGGATCATTTGGTATGGATCCGAGAAATAAGAGATCCATGCGAAGGATGCGGCAAAGCTTACAAAGATCCAAGCTGCATGAGTTAAAATTACTAATGCGGGATTTGCGTCCTTCTTTCCGTATTTGGAATCTTGGATCCTTCTTCCTATCCAATCGAAAATATCCGAGTAGATCGTTTGAGGGCAGGCCCATCCGCACCAAACTCTACCGATTAGAGTGGTAAAAAAGAAAAGGGAAAGTCCTGCGGCGATCAGGAATAGATGAAGAAAGTATCCTTCCTGTGGAATAAAAATATGACCGAATAGAAAGAACTTTCTATCCGGTATATCCAATCGGATAACTTGAAATCCGTCCCAGCGAATCCAAGGCGTTATAAAAAAGAGAAGAACCAAGAATACCTGGACGTAATTTCTTGCGGTCCTTATCTTTCCCTGCATCGGTCTTGAAATGATCATTATGCCCCTCCTTATGATCCTCTGAGACGGTTGAATTTATTTGGAAGATTTAAGCTCCGGATTTTTCGAGGCTAACCATGCAAGCACTTGGTATACTTTTTCGGAACCCAGCGAGTTCTCGTGTGCCGGCATAGGTCCTCTGCCTAATTTAGCCCTCTCTATTGAAATCCCCTTCATAACGGTTTCATAAAGTTCAAGATCCGTGTTTCCGTGCAGCCATTCCTTATCCATTAGGTTCGGGCCTACTAAACCTTCTCCTGTTGGGCCATGACAAGCAACACAATATGTTTGGAATGTTTTTTGTCCTGCATTGATCGCATCTTGATTTCCTCTGAACGGGTTGGATCCATCTTTGGATTCTACCGCAACGTTACGGTTTGGAAATTCTTTCTCAAATTCCTGTATTTGGGCAGCGTAATATTCGCTCGTTCCCCAATCCGAAAAAACGTGGAAGTATACCGCATAAAACCCTGCGAAAATTATACATCCTAAGAACACCCATTTCCACCATTCAGGAAGAGGGTTATCCGCTTGTCTGATCCCGTCGAATTCCTTGTTAGGATCGCTCATATTAATCCTCCTCCAGCATTCTGAATTTAGGTTTTTCCATTCTTTCTTTTCTGGAACTTCTATATACGTATAAGATAATCGTAAATATGGAAAGTACCAGGATCGGAAGTCTTAATGATTTATAGATTTGTAATGTATCTAGATCCATATTTCACCTCACTGTAAACTTTTGGACAATTCGGCGGTATCTCTTCCCAACTTCAGAAGATATGCGATCAGTGCATCTCCGGCAGTTTTACCCGCTAATAGGGTAGAAGCAGAGGAAATATCTTCTTCCGTATAAGGAACTCCTATCTTTTGGAGTCCTCTCATATGGTCCGCGATCTTAGAAGCGTCAACTATGGAAGATTCTTCGAATAGCCAAGGATAAGCAGGCATAATGGAACCTTTTGCGGTATCTCTAGGATTGATCAAATGTGTCTTATGCCACTCGGCAGATGGTTGGATCTGTGATTCGTGAGCAAGATCCGGGCCTGTTCTTTTGGATCCCCATAAGAAAGGGTGATCGTAAACATATTCTCCCGCTTTGGAATATCCGTCTTTACCGTAAGAATGTTGCGGATCGAAACGATCTACTTCCCATTTGAAAGGACGTATCATCTGAGTATGACAGTTATTACATCCTTCTTTCTGATAAACGTCTCTTCCCGCCAATTCTAATGCGTTATACGGTTTTACGTTCTGGATGGGTTCCGCCGTTTTCGAGAGAAAGAATGGAGGGACCAATTCAAATAATCCACCGATCAGGATGGCGATCGTGGTATAAAGAGTGAACTTAACTCCGTGTTTTTCCCACTGATCCGTAAAACCGGAGAACCAATCCAATAATTTGTCGAACCAATTCATACAATTTTCTCCTCTTTTGATCCGATCCTTAGATCGATTTCCTTAAATCCGGAGCCGGAGTTCAGGATTGTGCGGACAACATTATAGATCATGATGAGTAGTCCGATCAGATATAGACCGCCTCCGATACCTCGGAATAATCTATATGGTTTCAAAGTTTCGGTAATCTGTACCCAGTTCGGGAATTTTAATGCTCCTGTTTCGTCTATCGCTCTCCACATGGAGCCTTCAGTGATACCGGATACCCACATGGATACGATATATAATAAGATCCCGAGAGTTGCGACCCAGAAGTGAGTGTTTGCAAGTTTTTCCGAGAATAGGTTCGTATTCCACAATCTCGGCACTAGATAATAAATGACCGCGAACGACATCATTCCTACCCAGCCTAAGGTTCCTCCGTGAACGTGGCCGATGATCCAGTCGGTGTTATGACCTAAGCCGCTTACCGCTCTAATGGAAAGAAGAGGACCTTCGAAAGTGGACATACCGTAGAACGTAAGTCCCACGAGTAACATCTTCAATGTCGCATCCGTTTTGATCTTTTCTTTAGCCTGAGTGAGAGTTAAAAATCCGTTTAACATTCCTCCCCAAGAAGGCATCCATAACATGATACTGAATACCATACCTGTCGTTTGTAACCAATCAGGAAGAGGAGAATAAAGTAGATGGTGAGGACCTGCCCAAATGTACAGAAAGATCAAACTCCAGAAGTGAATGATGGAGAGTCTGTGGCTGTAGATAGGTTGTTTGATATGTTTAGGAAGATAATAGTACATCAATCCCAAAAATGGAGTGGTAAGAACGAATGCCACCGCGTTGTGTCCATACCACCATTGGATGTTTGCATCATACACACCCGAGTAAACGGAGTAGGATTTGATCCAACTTACCGGAATAGAAAGATTATTAACTATAAATAAGATCGGGATGGTGACCCAAGATGCGATATAGAACCAGATCGCTGCATATAGTTGTTTTTCTTCACGCGTAAAGATCGTTGCGAAATAATTGATCAGGAATATCACAAACCAGATCACGATCATAAGATCCAATGGCCATTCCAATTCTGCGTATTCCTTGGATTGGTTTAAACCTAAAGGTAAAGTGATTGCCGCAGCGATTATGGTGAGGTTGTAGAGGGATAAGTGAAGATATGCGAGTTTATCGCTCCATATCCTTACTCTACAAAGTCTTTGTACAGTGTGGTAACCTGTTGCGAATATGATACTTAATGCGAACCCGAAAATAGCCGCATTCGTATGCAAAGGCCTCAGCCTGCCGAAAGTGAAGTAGGGTCCGAAATTTAATTCAGGATATACCATTTGGAAGGCGACCCATACTCCCACAAGCATGGAAGCCACACCCCAAACCAATCCCGATATCAAAAATCCTTTGACGATCGTATCGTTATATTTTTGTTCTGAAGAACTCATTCTTGATCTCTCCGGTTTTTTCCGTGAAGGATAATTCCATATTTAGATTGGAATGTCGAAACGCAAGTAATCCGACTTTTTCTTCCTTCGAAACGGTCTTGATAATTATCAAGAGGAGGGTAGGGAGTTGAATTTGATTGTCAATAAATTAGTGTTTAATGAAATTCTAATGTATAGTGGAAAATTCTCCGTTTTCGATTTTGAGAATTAAAATCCTTTGAATCTCTCGAACGCTTCTCTTTCCAGGGATTCTCTGTGATTAGGATGAGCAATTTGTGTAAGAAGTTTCGCTCTTTGTTTTAGGTTTTTGCCGTAAAGGTCCGCAATTCCGTATTCAGTGATTACATAATGAACATGTGCTCTTGTAGTGGTTACACTTGCGCCAGGCTGAAGAATTGGAACGATCCTTGATTTACCATGAGAAGTCACGGAAGGAAGTGCAATGATCGGTTTACCACCGTCTGAAAGAGAGGCTCCCCGGATAAAATCCATCTGTCCTCCCACTCCCGAATATTGTCTTGTTCCGATAGAATCCGCACATACTTGGCCGGTGAGATCCACTTCGATCGCTGAATTGATTGCGGTTACTTTGGGATTTTTGCGAATATTCGCAGTATCGTTAATATATCCTATATCTAAAAATACGACTTCCGGATTATCATCCACGAAATCATAAAGTTTTCTGGTGCCCATCACGAATCCGGTGACTATCTTTCCCGGATGGATCTTTTTGTTTTTACCGGTGATAATTCCTTTTTCCACCAAAGGGATCACACCGTCGGAAAACATTTCAGTATGGATCCCTAGATCTTTATGATTTTTTAAACAAGATAGGACCGCATCCGGGATGGCACCTATTCCCATTTGGAGAGTGGCCCCATCTTCTACAAGACCTGCTATATATTCTCCTATTTTAGCTTCTACCGGATCGGGTTCCGCATGTGAGGCTTCTAAGAGAGGAATATTACCTTCTACTAATTTATGGATTTTGTTTATATGAATGATCCCGTCCCCATGGGTCCTAGGCATAAAACGATTCACCTGAGCGATCACAACGTTTGCGGAATCCACTGCGGCCTTACTTGTATCTACGGAAACTCCCAAGGAACAAAATCCATGTTTATCCGGAGGAGAAACAGTGATAAGTGCCACATCTAAAGGAAGTATCTTTTTTCTGAATAGAGAAGGGCATTCGCTTAAAAAGATCGGCAAGTAATCCGCTCTTCCTTCTTTTACGGCTTCTCTCATGTTTGCGCCCACGAATAAAGCGTTCGTATGAAAAGAAGCCTCCATTCCATTTTGCGCATATGGAACTTCTCCTTCCGTATGGATATGAACGATCTCAATATTCCGTAGTTCGGAAGATTTGGCACTCAATGCTTCTATCAGAAGTTTTGGGGCAGCATATACGCTGTGGATAAAAATCCTTTGGTCGTTTTCGATCTCTGAAACTGCTTCTTTCGGGGAAACAAAATGTAAATCCATATCGGAATAATTTTCTAATTTTTACCGAGTGGAAGTCAAGGGACAAAATTTGCGAAAACGTATTGATATTTCTTAGTTTTTACCTAGTTGAAGAGAGTATAAAAGAAGATCGGCCTGATCCGAAAGATCCCTAGAATAAGGGAGAATTTTGTTCCTTCTATTTATTTACCGAATAGTCTTTTGGAATATTAAAAAGGTTTATAAATCCGGAATGGTCTGAAGAATCAGTGTAGATGGTTTCCATTTTCTCTCAAAAATTCCAGGGAGTTTTACTGATCTCAATCCTAATTTTTAGTATGGGCTGTGAGTCCGGATCTTCTCCCAAGAAAAAACCTAGAGTAGAAAATGGAATATTAGATCTAAGTAAAAATTGGGACTTCGGAAAAGAAGAACCTTTGAGTATAGAAGGTGATTGGGCGTTTTATTGGTCTCAATTATTTTCGGAGATCAAAAATCCTTTAAAGACAGATCTGGCTCCTTCTCAAAAACAAAAGGAACAGATCAAATTCGGAGATGTTCCGAATGTTTGGAACGAATACAAGGACCAAAAGTATCCAGGTTTTGGATATGCGACTTATAAGATACTAGTTCGTTTAGAAAAGCCGGAAACCGATATGGCGATCAAGATGTTGGAAGCATCCACATCTTATACACTTTACGTAAATGGAAAGAAGGTAATTTCCAGCGGGGTAGTCGGAAAAACCCCTGAAACTAGTAAACCTTTATATAGACCTGGAGTCAGCGAAATTTTCGACCTGGGAATAGAGAACGAGGTCGCGATTGAGATCTCCAATTTTTCCCATTTTAAAGGGGGCCCTTGGGCAAAGATCTTTATAGGAAAAAGAAAAGATCTGGTTATCATACGCCAAAGTAATGTTAGATTGGATCTGTTTGTAGGTGGAGGACTTTTAGTTTTAGGTTTATATCACCTAAGTTTGTTCGCATTTTTAAGAAGAGAAACTTCCACACTATATTATGGAATTCTAACGATCTGTTCCACCATTCGTATTTTGATCACAGGAGAAAGAATATTGTATTCTATTTTCCCGAATTTCGACTTCGAATGGGGATACAGATTGGAATTGATGTCCAGTTTTTTGATCGGTATATTCTTTCCTTTATTTATCCGGACCTTATATCCGGACGAGATAAACAAAAAAGTCATTCGGTTTTTTATCGGTATCATTATCGGGCTTTCTTTCATCGTATTATTCACACCTTTGATCATATATTCCAAGACAATTTCTATTTTTGGGATTTTAGTGACTATAGCTTGTTTTTATCTAGTATACGTTTTTTGGAAAGCGATGCAAAATAAGAAGTTAGGAGCAGATGTAGGTTTATTTTTCTTTCTTCTATTTTTTGCGGTAGTGACCAACGACATATTATATGCGAATATGATCATAAATACCGCATACTTCTCTCCTTACGGAGTGGCTTCCTTTTTCGTCGCACAGGCATTTATGGTCTCTCAAAGATTTACAAGTGCCTATAAACTTTCCGAAAAATTAGCTCATGATCTACAAGAATCCAACCAAAGGTTGATCTCTTTGGACAAACTGAAGGACGAATTTTTAGCGAATACTTCTCATGAATTAAGAACTCCTCTGCAGGGGATCATCGGTATTGCGGACTCTTTGAAAAGAGGAGTAGGTGGTCCATTATCTCAATCCGTGGAAAGACAACTGGGGATGATCGTCACAAGCGGACAAAGGCTTTCTAGTTTAGTAAACGATATTATAGATTTTTCTAAATTAAAACATAAGGATTTAAATCTAAATCTGAGATCGGTGGACTTATACCAAGCGGTGAATTTTACTCTGGAATTGAATAGGATCTCTACGGACCAAACTAAGATAAAATTGGTGAATGCGGTTTTACCCGAGTTTCCGGACTTGCTTGCGGACGAGAATAGGTTACAACAGATATTACAGAACTTAGTGAGTAATGCGATCAAATTTACGGAGAAGGGTGAGATCATAGTCAGTGCTCGTATCAAAGCTCTAGGGATTGCGGAGATCAGTGTTTCCGATACTGGGATCGGAATAGATCCTACAGAACACCAAAAGGTATTCGAATTTTTCGAGCAGGTAGAAAGGGGAGATTCCAAAAATAGTTCCGGTGCAGGACTTGGACTTTCCATCAGCAGGGCATTGGTTGTATTACATGGAGGAGAGATCGGAGTAGAATCCAGCCTAGGCTTAGGTTCTCGTTTTTATTTTACGATCCCGTTGGTATCCGGAAAAATCCCGAGATCCGATGGAAGAGAATTAAAAAATTATAAAGAAGGAAATCATCCGGGTTCTACCGTATCTTTTCAAAATGAGTCGTCCGATTCGGAGAAGAATGCAAGGATCCTGGTAGTGGATGATGAGCCTGTGAATTTGCAGGTAATACAAAACTATCTATCTTTGCGGAATATATCCTCTATCACCGCAAAAAGCGGAATGGAAGCCTTGGAAATATTACAAAAAGATAAGGCTTTTGACGTTATTATTTTAGATGTGATGATGCCTAAAATGTCCGGTTTAGAAACTGCCAGGGAGATCCGTAAAACTCTTAGCACACTGGAGCTTCCTATTTTGATGTTGACCGCGAAAAATCAGGACAAAGATCTGATGGCGGCATTGAATAACGGTGCAAATGATTATCTGCTCAAACCTTTTGATTTCGAGGAATTGATCTTAAGGATCAATAATTTGCTCGCCTTAGCGGACGGTCATAAGAGCCGCCTAAACCAGGAGAATGAGAAGAGAGAAGCGGTAAATAATGTAAGGCAAAGGATCAATATCGACTTACATGATCACCTGGGCGGAAAACTCACAGACTTAAAGTTTTTGTCGGAAGAATTGCTCTCTCAAAGCCAGGAAGACAAACCAATCTTCAAGAAGATCAACGAGGCGGTAAACCAATCCATCCATATTCTGAGAGAGCAGATGTTGAAGATAGAAGATCTTGGATTATTGTCCGAGAATTTTATTACAGGTATCAATTTAGTCTTACTCAGAAGATATTCCGATGTGGAAAGGGACTTAGAGTTCGAATGCCAAGACGAGGTGCTTCAGTTTTTTGAAGAAGGAAGAAATGAAACTTCTATCATAGAACTTTATAGTATCGTAAATGAGATCACGAATAACGATCTAAAATACGGTCAGGGAGTAACCAAATGGAATTTCTATCTGGAAGGCGGGGACTTGATCACGGAAATGAATGCGGAATCTTCTTATCATCTGAAAAAACATAAAACGGGAAGAGGTACGGAAAATCTGATATATAGGATCTCCGGCCTGGGTGGAAAAGTGGAAATGTACTTAGTCGAAAATATATATAAAATAAAAATAAATATCCCGATCGGAAATTTTTCCGTAAAATAAATAAGGTGTGAATACGAGCATGAAAACTTCAGATATCAAAGTAGGGATCGTAGAAAACGATGAAAGTTTTAAGGAACAGATCCTAAAAACCTTGGAATCTATTCCGGAGATAGGTGGAGTATTCCATTGGGAATCCGCAGAATCCTTTTGGGAGGACGAGAAGGGCAGATCCTTGGATATTATTTTTCTGGATATTATGTTAGCCGAAATGAATGGGGTAGAGCTTGCCGGAAAAATTTCCGCGAGAGATCCTGAGATCGCCAAAATTATGCTCTCCAATATGAATTCGGACGAACTAATTTACGAATCTTTAAAGAACGGTGCCATCGGATATATCTTAAAATCGGAACTGAAAGATATTGCGGATGTAGTGGACACGGTTTTAAAAGGGGGAGCGATCATCACTCCTACGATCGCTTTTCGCGTATTGAACAGTTTTAAACAAAAGGATTATTCTGGAGAATTTAAGCTCACTCCTAAGGAAAAACAGATCCTGGATGAAATGGTAAAAGGAAAAACCATCGGAAGAGTGGCTGAATTCCTTAAAGTCAGTAAGTATACGGTCCAGCATCATGTTAAGAATATATACAAAAAATTGAATGTACATAACAGGGCGGAACTGGTAAGAAAGGCAAGCGATATAGGACTATTGCCTTAAACGTTTCAGATGAGTCGGGACTTAGGACGATTTTCGTCCTTCCCCCATTCGTTCCAAGAGCCGTCATAAACCGGAATATTTTCTATTCCTAAAATTCCGAGAGCTGTTACGACAACTGTCGCAGAAACTCCTCCATTACAATAACAGATGATCTTTTCCGGAAGAGAATCAGTATCCACACCAGCGTTCCTAAAAGAAAGTTTTAGATCCTCTTTGGATAGGAATTTTCCCGTTTTTGGGTCGGTTAAACTTGTATGAGGAATATTGATTGCACACGGTATATAACCTTTTGCAACCAAGTCCTCGTAAAAATTCTCAAGGCTTATATAATTATACTTTAATGTAGTCCCGACGGCAGCACTCAAACTTTTTACCGCGGCTTCGAAGGTTAGGTCTTCTCCTCCATGCAGAACATGGATCTTCTTTCCTTTCCAGTTCTTGTTCAAAAGATAATCCGCTGCCACATTCGCATCCGTTTCATTCAGATATTCTTCCACATGGACGATCCCGTCCGCTACTCCAGCTTCCACCACTTCCGGAATGATCGTGGAGATATTCACCACGAATTCTATTTTATTCTTTTGGACTGCGTTAGATACACTTTTTTCGTAAAGTCGATACCATCCGTGAACATCTTCGGCCTTTTTATTTCCAGGGTTCAACCAGTGCAAAGCTTCCGTTCCTTTGGTTGCTTCTAAGATAAAATTTTCATCTTCCAAGGCACCTTGTTGTATCCTGACTCTTTCTCTGATCGTCGGATCCAATTTCTGAGGACTTCTGGTCAGCACAGTAATTTTTTTGCCTGACTCCAGAAGTTTTGGAAGAAGGAATTTGCCTATATTTCCTGTAGGAACTGCGACAGCGATACTCATGCAGAGATTGTGCTCAGTTCGTCCAAAAATGCCACGGCAAAACTCCCAGTGCCGGAAGACTTCTCCGCAGCTCTGGAACCTGCAATGGCAAAAACAGCGGATGCGGAGACAGAAGCGCGTAACGCATCTTTTTGGATCCCTAAGAAGGAAGCGATCAAGGCTCCTAAAGAACATCCCACTCCCGTAACCTTAGTCATCAGAATATGACCTCCCGGAACTGCGATTGTCTCTTTTCCGTCGGTGATATAGTCTACTTCTCCGCTGATCGCAATCACTGCTCCCGTGTTCGTCGCCAGTTCTTTAGCGAGATGAACTGCATCCGAAGAAGCAGCCGTTGAATCCACACCTTTTCCTCCGCCTGCAGCCCCCGCAAGAGCCAGGATCTCGGAAGCGTTTCCTCGGATCACCGTAGGTTTATATTGTAAAAGATCTTTTGCGATCTCCGTTCTGTATCTAAGAGCACCTACTGCAACGGGATCTAAGACCCAAGGGGTCCCCGCTTTTTGGGCCGCGATCGCCGCCGCCTTAATTGCCTTTGCATCGAAACTATTGATCGTACCTACGTTGATAAGCACTCCACCTGCGATTGCAGCGAAATCGGAAACTTCTTCTTCCGCTATTACCATAGCAGGAGAAGCTCCCGCAGCTAAGAGAACGTTCGCAGTCCAGTTTGTGACCACAATATTCGTGAGCACATGGGTAAGAGGTGCATGTTTTCGCACTTCTGCAAGATCGGAAACGATGTCCGGAGAAGGCCAGGATTTTTGTGTCAAAGAAGCGGTTGTCATATTTTATTCTCCTAATATAATAAAAACTTTATGGATCTATTCTTTTAATAAGCTCAATGCGAGAAGTTGGGGAAGAGCCCCTTGTCCACCTTCTACCACTTTTATCAATTTAAAACCTGCAGATAAGAAAGTATTGATCACATCAGTGACCGGTCTATGCCAAGCTCCTACTTTACTTCTCACTGTTCCTTTCAAAAGATCCGGTTCTACGAATTGGGACTTATTATATCCCGGTTTTTGTAAAATTTCACCTTGAGAAAGAGGTTCAGAGTAAGCCCCGTAAAAGCAAGGATCTCAAAATTGAATACGCGGAGTTTGCCAGGTCCCCTCTATTGTTTTGGTCCTGCATTACGGAATCATACCATTCTGCGAGACCTTCGTAACGAGCTTCTGTACCGGCGCCGGCATTTTGGATGGCGTCTTGTTTGGTCAGATGGAAGAAGCCGTTTTGAAAAGGGTAATCCAGACCCAGGCGGGGGTTATGTGCCACACGTTTTTCCTGATTCCAAACCAAAATTCCCTTATCTAAGGGATCCGCTAATATATCTTTCAGTATATCTAATATATTGAATTATATTATAATATAACAGAAGAAGTGCTTTGGGGAGAATGAGTCAAACTTTTTTTATACTTCAAACGAATAAAGAAGAAGGAGCAAAAGAAAGCCGGTGTAGGTAAAAGGAATTAGGTCTACTGTGTTTTGATTAAGAGCGCATAACGTTTAATTTATGAGATACGTTATGATATTCTATATTAGGATAAGTATCCGATATATCACTCAAGAGACTCATAGTCTTAGGTCGGGAACTTAACAGTTATCTTAATATTTTTTGCGATTTTTTTTGAAATCGTAAGACATAGTGTAGGGATTTTTTATAAGATCCGTCTATATTTATAACTACTTTTATCTAGTTTCATTAGGGAGGAATAATGAAAGGAAGGATAGCCGGCATCAATGAGAAGTCGAATAAAATGATCATACTTACCGAGCACGGATATACATTCGGAATTGGTAATGTAGAATACATGCAATTAGATCATGTAATCACCGGTGAATTGAGAAGTAGCGGAACAGAGATCCTGACCAATATGACTTCTGGAGATGATTTTGTTTTGGATATAGAGGCATACGATTGTTCTAAAGAGATCGCACTTACTCTATTGAACGCGGAATGATCTTTAAGTATATTCTGTTTTTTTTAATAATGTAGAATTATATAAGTATCCGAAGCCGGGGGACCCGACTTCGGAGAAAAAATTATCTACCGTATTTTGCGGTTAATTTTCCTTCTGCTAGTTTTAGTGAATTGATATAAAATCCGACTAACGCTCCGGAAGCCTCTCCATCCAGATCGATCTTATCCTTTAAAGCAAATACCTTAAAGATATAACGATGAGGTTTATCTCCTTTAGGAGGGCAGGGGCCGCCGTATCCGGGCTTACCGAAATCGGTCCTGCCTTGGACTGCACCTGCAGGAAGAGGTCCTTTATCATTTCCGGCTTTTGCAGGAAGACTTGTGACAGTCGCAGGGATATTGATCACAGTCCAATGCCACCATCCGCTTCCGGTAGGAGCATCCGGATCATATGCAGTCACTGCAAAAAACTTGGTTTCTTTAGGAGCGCCTGACCATTGTAAGTCGGGAGAGTTATTCTCTCCGGAACATCCGAATCCGGAAAACACATGAGTGTTGGTGATTGTTCCTCCTTCTTTGAGGGCGGAGCTAGTGACCTTTAGATCCCCGGCAAACGTGGATCCGGCAAAGAATAAAACACAAAACAATATACCGTTTTGGAACGATAGGAATTTTTTCATAAAACCTCCGAGTTCTACGCGTTGCAGAATAACACCGAAAGTTTAAGTATGCATTCCTAATTTATCAAAAAATAGGCCTTATGTCCTGACCCGATCATGGATTGTGCCGTTCCGATCACGACTTGCTTCCCTTCTGAGCATAGTGGGAGAATATCCGAATCTATCCCGGAATCGGACTGCAAATCTGGAAGCGGAATCATATCCAACCTCTCTTGCGATCTCTCCTATACTTCTGTCGGTTGCCTGTAATAGGGAGAGTGCAAATGACATTCTGACATCGATCAGTATTTCGGAAAAAGAAGAAAGTTCCGAAGAAAGTCTTCTTCTGAGAGTTGCTTCACTCATCTCCAGTCGATCCGCGATCTCTATAGCGGACCAATCTTTCCCAGGATTCGCGTTTAAAAAAGATCGTATCTTTTGGGAGATATTATCGGTAGAAGGTACTTTAAATTTTCTGCCGTATTCTCCTAACCAGATCAATATTTCCGTCGCCCTATGGATCGCAACCTGATCGGAGATCAATTTGTCGGTGGTGATGGATTCTCTTGCGAGTTGAAAAGCGTCCGAAAATCCGGAAGTTATATTAGAAAAAATGAATGCCGGTTCTATATCTTTTAGGTCCTGGAGATTAGGCTTATAATTTCGGATCACGTTCGGATGGAATGCGATCCAAGCAGCTTCGAATTCTCCTGCATCCGGACGATTGATCACGTCGAACGCTTGGCCTCCAGCAATCGCCACCGCTTCTCCCGATCTAATATCCAATTCCAGATCATTCTGCTTTAGGCTTTTGATCCCTTTTTTGACGAATACCAATGTGGGTAGATCTGTGATCACTCTGGAAAGGTATAATTCCCTTTTTTGGATCACCGTGGCCGAGAGTCCGACCCCGTCTCTGGATATAATGGAACGTTTCATAGGTTTTGTGTTAGACTGACCATTTTAAAGAGATTTGCAAGATTTTTGTTTTTTGCTTTTCGTATTTTTAGGTAGAGATAACGTTTAACTCGAATATGAAATTCTATCTTCTATCTATATTTATCATATTAAGTTTTTATTGCGCAGGCGTAGAATATCGGGACCCGAGCGAAGTCCAAGGCACAAAACAATGGGGTGTGAGAGAAATCAGAGAAACCGTCCAGAATATGAGTGTTTCACTTTCCGATTTTTATAAAAAAGACTCAGTTAAGGGTTATATAGAACTTCAAAAATTTAAGAATAATACCTCCGAACATATAGATACCAAAATTTTAGCGAATGAGATCGTTACTAACTTGACCTCTAATAAGATCCCATTCGTAGATACTTCTCAAAGAAAAGCATCTTTGGACGAGATTAGTTTGAATAAGTCGGGGATCGTATCTTCCGACGCTAAACTTGATTTTGGAAAATTAAAATCTCCAAGTTATCGTTTGAGCGGTGAGTTGAATGATCTAGTTAATTACGAAAAGGGGAAGAAGATACAATACATCTTGATCACTCTTCGTTTAACAAGTGTGGAATCGAATGAGATCGTTTGGCAAACAGATAAAAAATTTCTGAAAATAAGTGATACAGAAGGCTACGGGCTTTGATTATCGGTTTTTACATCCGGATAAAAGCCTATAGTCACTGGGATTTTTCCGAATGTAGAGATTTGTAGGACTTCCTTCCCGGATTGTTTCTCTTTTATTTTAGGAAATCTTAAATTAGATTTGGAAGACCCAAACCAAATATACTCGGGTAAAAAGCGAACGTATCTATAATTAGATGAAATATCTATTTCTTCCGCAAATTCCTTTTTAGAAGTTTGGATGGAGCTATCTATCCATTTTGCAGCCAGTTTAAATCCGGATATCGCGATAAATAAACCGATGGCTCCTATCTCATTGGAATGAGCTTCAAAGCCTAAATACATTACTCCTCCTCCCAATGCTACAATAACACTTCCCACTGCAATACTTCCTGCGACTTTTGCAGCTAAGATAGACGCCTGCTTAGTTGTGCTAAGAGTAACCAATTGAAAATATTTTGAGTCGTCTATGATCTCATGAATGGAATTATCTCTGTCTAAATGTCTTTGGTACCAATTCTGGGTAGAAGGTCCTAAATACAATTTATCCCGATTTCCTTCCAGATCAATCCATTGGAGTTCACTTCTTTCTCCTTTAAATTGGAATCCTAACTTTCTAAGTCCTCTTACTAAGTTTAAATTTGTTTCAGGGTCCATAAAAGGTTCCGGCCCAGGGCCGCCCAAAACCAAAAAGATGTTTTTAGGAGCTTGCTCCGAGTAAGCATATTGCCTAAGCCAAGCGGATTTAGGAGAAAGTCTTAAGGCGGCTCTCAAATCTACTTTAGCTTCCTGCCAATCTCCACATGCAGTCCAAAGAGAGGCGAGTAATATCCTTAAATTAGGATCATCAAATTGTCCTTCTGCACTCCATTCTCCGTTTAATAAGTTAGATGCATATCTTGCTTCTACTAAAGCCTCTTCGTATTGTTCCTTCTTAGCATAATAAAGACCTAAAAGTATATGAAGAAAGATCACTTCCGCTTCGGATGCGTAATAACCTTCAGGAGTTTCAGAGTAGAAGAAGGAACGTAATTCTCTGCTTGCACTGAATCTAAGTCTGGATTTGTTCTCTTCCGCTATATCTTGCAGTTTAGAGATATCATTTTCTTGGGTATAAAACCCTATGATCGCTTTTTCGAGAGATGTGATAAAAGTCCCTTTTTCTCTAGAAGGAAAACTTTCTAAGGCGGATCTAGGATTTCCTTTGGCCCATTCTTTTTTAGAAGGAGCATAATCTTCTCTTTTTAAAAGAGAAGAGCAGGAAACGCATAAAGATAGAAGTAGAAGAAAAATGCTGCCTAATTTCAAGAAATTTTTCGCCATAGGGTAGTTAGGAGTAATAAGGGAAGAATATTAGATGGGAACTAAAAAACATTTGGAAAACTTTTATTTTTACGATTTCTTTCGCGGAAATAGGGCACATTTCATAGAATAAACTGTCCTAAATATCCATCTAAATGGATTCATTATATCGTCTGGAAATTTCTTTTCGTTTTATTGTACTTTGCTCTTCTTGATTTCATTACTCTCCTTCCGTTTTTATTAATTTCCCAAAAGAATAAAAAAGTATTTCCCAATTTTGTTACTTATCGAATACCAACAGGAACGAATGTTTCGATCCAACTTAGTACATTTGATTTGTTTAATATACTTATAAACTATTAAAATATATTAAACGGAGTTATTTCGATATCCGAATCCTTTTATCCGTTTCTGAACGATAGAGATAAACATAATGGATCGAAACGTTCAGCTAATCAGGAGTTTTTAATATGGCTGAAAACAGCATTCCGCAGCATTCTTTGGGAGATAGCGCAGCCCGTAAGTTAGCAAATACAACTAAAACGCAGGCGCAGTATGATCTGATCACTCCACGTTGGTTGGTTCGTTTATTGGATTGGAAACCGTTAGAGTCCGGAACCCTAAGAGTGAACCGAGTAAAGGACAATACCTCGGTAGAAGTTGTCTGCGGACAAAAGGATGAACAACCTCTTCCTGAAACTTTCGTAGACTACGAAGAAAAACCTAGGGAATACACGTTGAGTGCAATATCAACGGTGCTGGATGTTCACACCAGAGTTTCCGATTTATTCAGTAATCCTCACGATCAGATCCAAGAACAACTTAGACTTACTATAGAGAGTGTTAAAGAGCGCCAAGAGAACGAACTGATCAATAATGAAGATTACGGTCTATTGAAGAATGTTCCTAAAAAACAAAGGATACAAACTAGAAAAGGAGCTCCTACACCTGATGATCTGGACGAACTCATTTCTAAAGTTTGGAAAGAGCCTTCTTTTTTCTTAGCGCACCCGTTGGCAGTGGCTGCTTTCGGCAGAGAATGTACCCGCAGAGGAGTTCCACCGGCTACTGTTTCCCTTTTCGGAGCACAATTTTTAACTTGGAGAGGACTTCCGATCATTCCTACGGATAAACTTTTAGTAGGAGGAGAAACTACTCCTAAGTCTCCTGGCGGAACAACAAACATTCTTCTTTTGAGAGTGGGAGAAAAGAAACAAGGTGTGATCGGATTATACCAGCCTGGATTACCTGGAGAACAAACTCCTGGACTTTCGGTCCGTTTTATGGGGATCAATCGTTCTGCAATCGGTTCTTATCTGATCTCTCTCTATTGCTCTGCCGCCGTTCTGACCGACGATGCGATCGCCGTTTTAGAGAACGTGGACGTAGGCAATTATTATGAGTACAAGTGATTTTTCCCCGGAACTTCCCGGAGAATTTTCGAACTGGAAGGATACTCCTCCTATAGATCCAAACTTGATAGCGGAATGGTCCAAAAATTTTTTCGGACCTCTATCAAGCGGATCTAACGTGGATGAATTGGTTCTTTCTTCTTCTAAAATTCCGAATGAAATACCTGCGGATAGCCAGGGAATTATCTCTCAGGCGGAATCTGCTTCTGGAGTAAATTCATGGACTCCTAGTTCCGGAGCCGGATACACAAGGGTTCCCGATCTAGGATTATCCGGAGCTGGAGTTCCTACATTTCCGGGAGGATTGAATGTCCCAGGTTCCGGACAAGGGTTGCCGGGACAGAATTCTCCGTTCTCTTTTTTGGAAGATTTTAGATCCTTCGATTCTAAAGCTCAGAATATTCAAATTTCTGATCCATTCAGTTTCAGTCCGAGCCTTGTTCCTTCCGTTGATATTTCTTCCGGGAATTTTGATCTGAGTTATGCCAGAAAAGATTTCCCGATCTTAGAAGAAAAGGTGAACGGCAGGAATTTAGTTTGGTTGGACAATGCTGCTACAACTCATAAACCTCAGGCAGTAATAGATAGGCTTTCTCATTTTTACAAACATGAGAATTCCAATATTCATAGGGGAGCTCATACTCTTGCGGCAAGAGCGACTGACGCGTACGAGGCGGCAAGGGAGAAGGTAAAAGGTTTCCTAAATTCTTCATCTGCCGAAGAGATCGTATTCGTTAGAGGTGCCACTGAAGCGATCAACCTAGTGGCCCAGACCTGGGGAAGACAGAATATAGGTAAAGACGACGAGATACTTATCTCTTGGTTGGAGCATCATGCCAATATAGTTCCTTGGCAGATGTTATGTTCCGAGAAAGGTGCTAAATTAAAAGTAATTCCGGTAGACGAAACAGGGCAGATCATCCTAAGCGAATACCAAAGATTACTCACACCTAAGACTCGTATAGTTGCATTCACTCAAGTTTCAAACGCATTGGGAACCGTTACACCTGCCGGAACAATGATAGAACTGGCACATAAACAAGGTGCCAAGGTATTATTGGATGGAGCACAAGCGGTCTCTCACATGCCTGTGGATGTACAAGCCTTGGATTGCGATTTTTACGTGTTCTCCGGTCATAAGGTATTCGCTCCGACTGGAATCGGCGTACTATTCGGTAAGAAGGAAATTTTGGATCAAATGACACCCTGGCAAGGCGGTGGAAATATGATCCAAGATGTTACCTTTGAAAGAACAGTTTATCAGCCTGCTCCTTTTCGTTTCGAGGCAGGCACCGGTAATATTGCGGATGCAGTAGGTTTAGGTGCAGCTATCGATTATCTAAACAAATTCGGGATGATACGTATTGCAGAATATGAACATTCTCTTTTGGAATATGGGACTAAGGAGCTTAAAAAAATTCCCGGTCTAAAAATGATCGGAACTGCACCTGATAAGGCAGGAGTATTATCTTTTGTGTTGGAAGGTTTTAAAACGGAGGACGTAGGAAGATACTTAGCCCAAGAAGGAATTGCAGTCAGATCGGGACACCATTGTGCTCAACCTATCTTAAGAAGATTCGGATTAGAAAGTACTGTCAGACCTTCTTTAGCATTTTATAATACTTGCGAAGATATAGACTCTCTCATCCGAGCTTTATACGATCTAAAAGGTGGAAGGACTTCCGGCCCTCTATAAGGGCCGGATATTGAAACAGTTTCCAGTCGATATTCTTCAGATAGAAAAATCGATCACATTGTCTAGTTCTTTGGAATTTCTGACCCTAATCTCGTTTTTTTGATACACTACGGAATAAGGAGGAACACTTTGCGTGACCCAAGTGTTTCCTCCTATGATACTATTCCTGCCGATCACAGTGTCCCCGCCTAATATAGTTGCTCCTGCATAGATAATCGTATTTTCTTCGATTGTAGGATGTCTTTTGATACTGGCTAGATCCTTGCTTACGGAGAGCGCGCCTAATGTAACACCTTGGTAGATTTTAACATTATCCGCTATCTCCGAGGTTCCTCCGATCACGATACCAGTACCATGGTCCATAAAGAATGATTTTCCGATCTTTGCTCCAGGGTGGATATCTATCCCCGTTTTTTCGTGAGCGTATTCGCTTAACATTCTTGGAAAAATCGGAATTCTTAAACGATGTAATACATGTGCGACTCTATGAACTGCAATCGCATAAAAACCTGAGTAAGCTAATATAACTTCTTTCACACTTTCCGCGGCAGGATCTCCCTCGTAAGCCGCGATTGCATCCTTCCAAATGAGATCATAAAGTAAGGGTAATTCTTTTTTGAATTCCGAAAGGACCCAATTGATCTCGGGGCCTTTAGATCCTACTAAATAAGGTTGTAATTTTTTCTTAGCATCTAATAGAAAACGGGAGATACTATCTTCTACCTGGGTCCGGTCTCTAAAATTCAGGTCGGAGAAAAATCCTGCAAAAAGAATATCGAATAACTCCTGGATGAATTGCCCTGCGACCTGTCTTCCCCCGTAACGATGAGGATCTTCATTCTGTTTTTTGAATATAGAATCCAGAAAATTACGGTAGTTATCTTCCAAGTGCGGATCGATTTGAGGTGTTCCATTCGGTTCCTGGATTCCCATAATAATCTCCTAATAGATCTCTTTTTTACAGAATAAAATCTGTTATAATAGATATATATGATTCTTATTTCTTTAGAATCCAGAATTATTTTAATATATTAAATTTTATTCTGCTTTAATTGTATAATTTCAATCTCACTGTTTAATTAAGAAGGTCATATGCCTAATATATTCATCTCTTTCCGGTATTTGAATTCGTTTTATTGGATTTTTTGAGTGCTATGACGGAACTCCTTCGGAGACTTTTGATTATTCAGGGTCCAAGGGAGGAACAGAAATGCAGAGAGGTTTTGTCCGAAATAAGTATTCGGTTTTTATAATATTCTTACTATTCGTTTTTGGAAGCGGAGAAGTTTTGGCGGTCGATGGGTTATACTTCAACGCGATCAATTCCAGATATTTAGGTCTTGCAGGAGCCGGCTACGCACTCGGAGGCTCCCCGGTGGACGTTGCTTTAAATCCTGCAAATTTATCTTTGGTCAAAGGTAAAAAATTGGAATTCGGTTTGGGTGCTTCTCTCATCCAAAACAGATACAGGGACCGTTTTCAAGATCCAAACCCGGAGCTTGTTTATGAGAATGATAAGTCGACTAACGTTGTAGGCCCAGGCCCTTATATAGCCTTTAAACTTCCTGTTACTGAAACTATCAATTATGGAATTACATTCTATGTTCCTGGAGGAGCTTCCGGAGGAGTGGATAAGATCACAAGGAATACTCCGACTGGAGAATCGGTGAACCAATGGGCGGATGTAAATTTACCCGGACCGCTCGGAAATTCGAAACAGATCAAAGAATCCAATTCGAATACGTTCGCGGTTTTTAAATTGGTAAACGGACTTTCTGTTAAGTTCGGGAATTTATCTTTGGGCGGAAGTGTGGAACTCGCTTATGGAACCCAAAAATTAAATCAAAAATATTACGATATTACGGGCAATATAGAGATCCCCGGCCAAGGTTATTATTATGAGAGTTCCAAAAACGCCTTTGCATTAGGAGGGATTTTAGGAGCTAATTATTCTTTTTCAGATTCTTTCCGAATTGCATACGCATACCAATCTCATGTAGGAATTCCTTTGAATGGCGGATATAGTATTGGTACAAACGATCCGAATTATTACCGTAAGACAGGAGTTTCTTATACTTTCGATTTGCCTGAAAAACATGTTTTGGGTTTTGCTTTCGGACCTGAAAATCTGAAATTCGCATTGGATTTCGTGTATACCAACTACGGTTCTTATTTAAGAAAAGCAAACCAAACCTTGGAAGATCCATGGCTTCCTACTCCTTTAGGAAAGACCGGTTCTGCGGATGCACATTTGAATTTCAGGGACCAATGGGCAGTTATTTTAGGGGTAGAGTATAAGGCTTCTTCTTCCTGGATACTAAGAGGAGGATACTCTTATAATTCTCCATTAGTTAAAAGTAATGCTTTAGGAGGGACTACCGGAGGATTTTTCTCTCTTACGGATATTGTTTCCGCAGGTTTCAGTTATCTATTCGATAGTTGGAGTCTGGATCTGGCGGTAAGTTATAATATTCCTAGAAAAACGATAGAAGGTGGGAAGGGAACTGACTGGGACCTTTCTCATGCTGTGGGAAGCGTGGGTAACGCGAACTTGACGGGTTATTCTTACAACGCAAGAGCGGGAATTCCATCCTTTAGTATTGGGGCCGTGAAGTCTTTCGATTGATATGATAGGCCAATAGGAGCCGGTTTTGCCGGCTTTTAAAAGAAAGATAAAGCTGTTTGGACTTATTGATCCTTTCTGGGGAAGAATTTAAGTCCTTGTAAGTTTTTCTGCTTAGTAGACGAAATTTCTAAGCTGTTGGAATACGGAACCTGAATGTGCTCTTACATAAAGAGCATAACTGCTGGTTAATATACTCAAAACAAGCGGTAGAAATTTAAAAAACTTATTTTTCGCAAACGAGAACAGTATAAACGCAGGGAATACTCCTACGATCGGGATTAACGATCCTATAAATAGGAAAAGATAAAATACCCAAAAGGAGGCTATTTCTTCCTCTTCCGGTTTTCCTGTTCTATATTTGATTGGTTTCTGGGGCTGAGCTCTTGAATGAATCACGACGCCGCCCGGTTGGGTTCTCATTCGGTACTTTTGGTCCGACTTCTGGCTTCTATTATCCATTCCTTAAGTGTAGATCTTTTTGAACGAAGGAGCAACCCGATTCGGCTTATTTTGAAAATAAATCGAATATTCCAAAAATCGAAATTTCACCGAATTCAAAGAAATCAAATGAAAACGGATATTTAATTCTTAAATAGGATCAAGAACCTACTATAAGGTTGGAATTCCTGCAAAAACGTAAGTTTTCGTATTATCAAAAAGTTCTTCCAGAATTATAGATCTACTTTCTTATATTGGCATGTCAGATCTTCCATTAATCACAAATATCCATGATGTTCCTGGAGGTAAAATTTTCCAGATCACAATGAATCGTCCCGAGGTTCACAATGCGGTGAATAAGGAGATGGCGGATCTATTTGTAGAAGCATGGAAAACTTTCCAAAAAGATCAGGAACTTACTGTAGCCGTTTTGCATGGAGCAGGAGATAAGGCATTTTGTTCCGGCGCAGATCTTTCCGGTTTGGACAAACTTGCAAATGTATATTTAAACAAGGAAGAAAGAGAAGAATACGCTAAGAATGATCCGGGTCCCTTAGGAGGATCCAGGATCGTCCAAAAAAAACCGGTGATCACTGTATCACACGGTTATACGTACGCAGGCGGTTTGGAATTATTCTGCCATGGCCATATACGTATCGCAGAACCTCAGGCAATTTTCTCTGTTGCTTGTAGAAGATGGGGAGTTCCTCTAGTAGATGGAGGAACTGTGTATCTTCCCAGATTACTCGGTTGGGGATCTGCATTACCATTGATACTTACAGGACAGAGGATCCGTGCAGAGAGGGCATACCAATTAGGTTTAGTATGGGAACTCGTAAAAAAAGGAAAAGGTTTAGAAAGAGCTTTTTCTTATGCCACTCAACTTTGTAAACAACCCAGAGATGCAATGTTCGCAGATCTAAATTCAGCCTTAGAAGGTTGGAATCTCCCTTTACAAGAAGCGTTAACCGTAGAGGCTAGAAATACTTTTCCTGTAATGGAAAGCAAAAGTACCAAAGAAGGTGTAAAACGTTTCCTAGATGGAGATCGTTTCTGGTTTCGTTAAAATAAAACAAGTTCAGTACATTCTCTATTTCCGAAATTGTATTGTTGGTTCCGAAGAATAGTGATCTAATCCTAAAACCATTGCGGTTCCTTATCGATCGGATATTCTTAGAAAAAATTATCCGCCATAATATGGAGAATGTTTATGCGAACTAAAAAAAGGATTTTGATCTTACTATTGGTTTTATCTTCGCTTGGTTTTGTAAATTGTGATGCGTATAACGATCTATACGGAACCGGAGGAAACGATAAGAGCGACAAGAAAAATTGTAATGCAGCAGCTGCATTATATTTAACCTGCTCTAACGAAAACCCAGGATATGCAAATACTGCATGTTCTTCCCAATATCTATTGGCAGTCGGTGCCTGCGGTTACGGCGGGGGAAGTGGAGGAGGCGGGGGAGGTTACTAAACCTTCTCCCCAGTATAAAAAGCGGATCAGGGTTAGTCGCTTGATCCGCTTTTCATTTCATTTTTGCTAGGAAAGAATTTCTACATTCCATTCTTTTAAATTAGTTAATACATAATCCAAAAGTGCAGCCTGTGCTTTTTTAGAATCCTTAGTGTCTATCTCTGGACCGAACTTCATATGGATCTTTCTGTCCCTATAAAGGCTTCCTAGATCCTTCCAAACCTTACCATTCTCCCAAAAGTCGGTTTTGATCGCAAAGGGAACCACAGGAACTCCCGCTCTGGAAGCAAGTTTGACCGCGATAGAATTAAATTCAGCAGGATTAAAAGTTCTAGTTCTTGTGCTTTGAGGAAATACTACGATAGATACTCCTTTTTTCAGAAGATTCGCGCCTTCTTCCAATACCTTGACTAGGTCCTCTCTTGGATTGTCCCGTCCTACTGCGATCGGGTCCCTGCTTCTCATAATAGGGCCGAAATAACCCTTTATTAAACTTTCTTTAACTACATAGGTAAGTCTTCTATGAGGCACTAAAAAATAGGAAAATACGAAAGTTTCCAAAACACTCATATGGTTTCCTGCAAAAACCACAGGCCCCTTAGGAGAGACAACATTCTCTAAATTTTCAATTTGGAATTTGCCTTGGCAGCCTTCGATCAGATCCAGGATCCCTCCGGATAATTCTATCCAACGTGGATCGAAAAACTTTCCTTTTAGAGCATTCTGTCTTGCGATCATGATCTGTCGGAAGTATCCGTATAAAAATGTAAGATCGGAACCGAATAGGATCCGATCTAAGAGCCATCTTCTCCGATTAGAAGGAGTGATATATCTCAAGCTCACTCCATCTCTTAGTTCGATCCTGCGTCCCAGCTCTTCCTTGGTTAAGTCGTAGATCCCGGTTTTTAGCGCCGAATCCGGGATTTTAACTATAGGTGTTGTGATCTTATCATGAATGGATTCTGTTAAACTCACTCTAGGTTCCTTTTAGAAGCGAAAGAATGACGAACATATTAATTTTCCCCGAATTCTTTTCCAGCTAATAAAAGGTTTTTTAAGATCTATTGTGCAGAGCACCGTTACGAAAATTTTGGAGAGAAGGTCACCAATGTACTTCCAAAAACGGTTTTTCCGTTTTGCGTTTTTGTTCGAAATCCAAGATCTCTTTTTCATTTTTTAGAGTGATATCTATATCATCTA
This sequence comes from Leptospira dzoumogneensis, assembly GCF_004770895.1. Classification (NCBI taxonomy): domain Bacteria; kingdom Pseudomonadati; phylum Spirochaetota; class Leptospiria; order Leptospirales; family Leptospiraceae; genus Leptospira; species Leptospira dzoumogneensis. The sequence goes on from NZ_RQHS01000018.1 coordinate 150,899, forward strand.
AACCTTCTCGGATCCGATTTACGGAAGCAGGATCCAAATGAAAGAAGAAGGTCCTGTCTCCCGCTTGCACTTCCAAATTTTCAAGATCGATCCTAATCTGTGATCCGGGATTATTAGAAACCCATTCATTTAGATAAAAGATCTCTTCTTCTTTCAGACGAACTAATGCGATCCCGTTCTTAGCGGAATTGATAGAGAATATATCCGCGAAAGAAGGAGCCAAAATCGCTCTAAATCCGAAATCCGCAAGAGCCCAAGGCGCATGTTCTCTACTGGAACCGCAGCCGAAATTTTTTCCAGCCACAAGAACACTCGCATTCTTAAATCCTTCTTTGTTCAAAATGAATTCAGGATTTTGAATATTTCCTTCTAAATCCGAATATCTCCAGTCATGAAATAAATGTTTTCCGAAACCTTTCTTGTCTATCAATTTCATGAATTGTTTAGGAAGTATTTGGTCCGTATCAATATCCTCTCTTGGGATAGAGACCGGGACTCCCGTATGTATTGTCCAAATTTTTGAGCTCATGCCATTTTCCTCACATCTGAAAATTTTCCGGTTACCGCCGCAGCCGCTGCCATAGAAGGACTGACCAAATGAGTTCTTCCACCTCTACCTTGCCTTCCTTCAAAATTACGGTTAGAAGTAGAAGCGCATCTTTCCCCCGGTTGTAATACATCGTCGTTCATTGCAAGGCAAAGAGAACAACCGGGTTCCCTCCATTCGAATCCTGCCTCTTTGAAAATTTTATCTAAACCTTCCAATTCCGCCTGACGTTTTACGGAACCGGAACCTGGCACCACCAATGCCTGGACACCAGGATGGACTTTTTTTCCTTTAGCAATATCCGCAGCGGATCTCAAGTCTTCTATCCTTGAATTCGTACAGGAGCCTATGAATACCTTATCAATTTTGATCTCTGAGATTGGAGTTCCGGGTTTTAAGCCCATATACTCCAACGCGTTCCGAGCGGTTTCTTTTGCTCGTGTATCCTTGAATTCTTCCGGATCCGGAACAACACCTCCGATGGATAAAGATTGAGAAGGATTTGTTCCCCAGGTAACCTGAGGTTCTATTTTAGAAATATCTAATTCTATAATCTCATCGTAGACTGCATCTTTATCCGTGAAGAATGTTTTCCAATATTCCACAGCTTTATCGAAATTTTCTCCTTTAGGGATCAGCTTTCTATCTTTCAAATAATCGAATGTGATCCGGTCAGGTGCGATCAAACTTGCTCTTGCTCCCGCTTCGATACTCATATTACAAAGAGTCATTCTTCCTTCCATAGAAAGGGAACTGATCCATTCTCCCGAATATTCCATGGTGAATCCTCTTCCACCTGAGGTCCCGATCTTGGAAATAAGTTCTAATACCACGTCTTTAGCAGTGATCCCAAAACCGGGTTTACCTGCAAAACGTACCAACATGGATTTTGTTTTGGCCTGTTTTAAAGTTTGGGTGGCAAGCACATGTTCCACTTCGCTTGTTCCTATTCCGAATGCCAATGCACCGAATGCTCCATGAGTCGCAGTATGAGAATCTCCGCATACGATTACGGAACCGGGGATGGTAAATCCTAACTCGGGACCCAATACATGCACGATACCTTGTTCAGGATCTTCCGGTCCGAATAAACGAACTCCGAAGTCTCTGCAGTTTTTTTCCATTGTATCTATTTGCAATCTGGAGACAGGACCTGCCGCATCTCTATTCTTACGATCCCTTGTGGAAACATTATGGTCCACAACTCCGAAAGTAAGATCCGTCCTTCTTACATTTCTATTCTTTGTTCTTAAACCTTCGAATGCCTGAGCGGAAGTCACTTCATGAAGAATATGACGGTCCACATATAAAATGGATTCAGAATCGGAATTCTCCGAGATCCGATGGCTTTCCCAAATTTTGTCGTATAAAGTTTGTCCCATATTTCCCTCTTGTTAAAGAAGGTATCAAATTTACTGATATAATGCAAATAAATTGGTTTTATAAAACATATAACTAAAAGTTATATGTTCCTATGGAATTCAGACAGATCGTTTATTTTCTGGAAATTTCGGAATCGGGAACATTCCAAAAGGCAGCTTCCCGTTTGGGGTTAACGCAGCCCGCTCTCTCCAAGCAGATCTATCTTTTGGAAAAAGAATTAGGTGTTAGCGTTTTGGAAAGAGGGGGAAGGTCGGTTAGACTCACTCACGAAGGAGAAAGATTTTACCAGTATTCCATCCGGATGAAAGAATTATGGGAAGAGATCCAAGATGGTTTTTCCAAGGAAAATGAACTAAAAGGAAATTATTCCATCTCCGCAGGTGGAACAGTATCCGCTTGGATCCTGCCTCAGATCTTAAAAGAGATCCTAAAAAAAAGACCGGGACTTTCCCTTTCCGTAAGAGAAGGAGATGCCCAGGAAACCAGAGACTCGGTATTAAAGGGAGAAGTAGACCTGGGGATCTTGACCGGTCCTATCTCGGAACCGAGTCTGAATATTCTGGAATTTTTATCTGATCGGATCTTTCCTGTTGCTGCAAAAGATCATCCAATCTTTCTAAAAAAGAAAATTAGAATAGAAGATCTGAAAAAACAATCCTATGTATTATTCCATCCGGGTTCAGCACTTAGGAAAGCAGTGGAGAAGAGAATAAAATCATTCTCCAAAGAATTCGGTCCTAAGATCGCAATGGAACTTAGAAGTGTAGAATCAGTCATTAAATCCTTAGAAGCAGGACTCGGGATCGGTTTTTTATCCGAATATTCTATCGGTCCTAAACTCAAAAAAATACATTTCGAAGAATGGAATGTAGAAAGGAAATTTTATCTTTGTTACCGCAAAAAATCAGGACCGGGACTTGCTTTACTTGCGGAGGAAATTTTAAGATCCTCTCAAAAATGGGGATCTGAGAGAGAACCTTCTTCCTTTTGAAAGGAAGAAGGTGAACAACTTATTTTACTCCGGTTTTATGTAAAAAATCCAAAACTTCTTTTTGGACCTTCTCCTTATCGGAGAATACATGTTTGGAAGTCAGAACATGGCTTCCTTCTTCTATTTGAGCCTTTGTATTTAAAGGATTCGGATTATCTCCGCCTATTTTATCAAAACCTTTCAGCATTGCATCTACGCTCGCCGTTTTGTCCTGATGATCTTTGTCCTTATAATAATATACTAATAGAGTAGGGACTTTGATCTTCTCAAAACTATGCTGGCTTAGAACGAACTTAGTTGCATTACTTACGTGTTGGATAGCGGATAAATATTGATCCTTATACCAATGTTCGTAATATTGTTCTCCAATTCCGTCATCCGGAGTTTTAGGAGGGGATTTTCTGATCTTTCCTTGCACCGTTTCTCCGAATGTCATTCCACCCGGATAAAAGAATATTTTAGCAAGTGGAACCGCAAAATCGAAAAATGGGGAGAATAATACCAGATCCTTGATCTTATCCGGATATTTTCCCGCCAAATAAACCGAGATCAAACCGCCCATACTTGTTCCCATAAGTATAGTTTGATTTCCTAATTTATCCATCATTAATAGAGTTTCTTCCGCTACGCGCAGGTATTCGGTGAAAGGAGTGTCTCTATGATCTTCGTTATTGGTTCCGTGACCTGGAAGTCTTAAGTAGTAAGTATTCGCCTTGAGAGAGGCGGAAATTTTATCTACAGTTTCTTCTCCTTCTGCGCGGGACGCGCCGAAACCATGTATGTATAGAATTGTATATTCCGTTTTACCTGGAGAATAGCGGATCAGTTTTTCTTCCGAGCCTGGCCTACCGTGAAGTGATTTGGTCTCTTCTAATTTAGTTTTATAGAACGAATCGAAACTTTGAGTTAAGTCCGCCTTTGGGTGGAATTCATATTTGGGAAATGTAGCGTAATAGATCCCCAAATAGGCGATAAGCACAGCACCTAGGCCGATCGAAACCCGTTTGAATATTTTTTTCATCCTTCTCTCCAATTATTTTGCGGATTGAAATGAGCGACGAAAAGGATATTAGGAACCCTTTATTTTGAGGCAAGGACTTTTGTTGGAAGAAATATTATGATTTAGACCGGGTTCTTCATTAATGAGCGGTGTTTATGCTCTTTTTTTCTTTTCCGAATCCAATTGGAAAAGCACATCCGAAAGATGGAACTCACCTAACTTTGCTTCCAGAGCGGATTGGGCCTCTTGGAAAATCCCGGTTAAAGTGGTTTGGATCTTTTTACCCACAGGGCATTTAGGGTTCGGTTTGTCATGGATGGAGAATAGAGGAGCCTCCGTTTCCACTGCCTTATAGATCTGTAAAAGTTGGATCTCCTCAGGAGATTTGGCAAGTTTGGCACCCGCCACACCTTGTTTGGAAACCACGAGGCCTGCTTTTTTTAATTTTCCCAATAGGTTTCGGACTACAACCGGATTTGTTCCAATACTATCCGCCATAATTTGAGAGGAACTGGCTTCTTCTCCATCCCTGTCGATCAAGGAAAGAATATGGATTGCAATGGAATATCTGCTCGGAATCGACATCTTTCCCTCTTAGTTGATAATGGACGATGTTTCGGATTCGCCAATCATATTTTCAGACGATCGAAATATCTGGGAAGTCTCTTGCCAGGGAATAAAAAACAAATTTGGGTCTATTTTTTCGTTTTCCCCTGGTTTAAGAAATATATTTCTGATTTCTGCAATTTCTCGGAGGCAATCCTATGTTCGCTAAATATTCGACTCTATTATTAGGGGCATTGTTCTTTTTTCACTGCGGTAAAAAACTACCTGTTTCCATGATAACTGCCACTTCTATGGATAGCGGTCTGCCATTCGAGATCTTGGACGGAAAAAAATGGAGACCGGAAGAAGGTGCCAAATTCGTTAAACTTCATTTTTATCCGGATGAGACCTTCTTATTATCCAAGATAGAAGTAGAATCCTGCAACGGGGACTTCTCCGATCCTATCACCGCCTATATTAATTTTGATGAATATAGTCAGGAATTATCCACAGGATCTACCGCCGCAGTTACCTTTGACGCGCCTAAAAGTACTCGTTCAGTGACTTTTAACTTTCACAGAAATGCAAATCTATGCGTTCAAAAAGTGAACTTTTTCGACGACAAAGGTTCCAGGATGAAATGGAAGGGCCCAAAGGTGGTAGAAGCTTCCGTAACCGCATCCGAAACCGCGAAACCGAATCTTTCTTATGATGTGATGAACTTATTCGATTCCAGATACGAATATGCTTGGGCTTCCGATAAAAAAGGTCCGGGAGTGACTCTGGATTTCGACTTTAAAGAAACTCAAAAAATAAAATCCATCAAGATCTGGAACGGCTACCAAAGATCGGACAGACATTGCCAGACAAACGGAAGATTAAAAACGGCAACTCTTACAGGTGATAATGGTTTTGAAGAAAAGATAGAAGTAGCGGATATCATGGGGCCTCAGACCATCCAGTTCTCCAAAACTTTCGAAGGTAAAAAATTAAAACTTAAAGTAGATTCTATTTATACGGGAAAAGATTATAAAGGACTTGTGATCAGCGAGGTCCGTTTTTCGGACGGAGATGATTGGATCCTGCCGAATCCGATGGAACAAGTGAAGAAGATCGCAAAAAATAACTTTTTCCAATTCTCCGCGGCTAATATAGATAATGTTCTGAACTGGAGTTATGTGGGAGGAGAATACACCGGAGACATTCCTACTTCTTCCAATACAAACGTGGAACAACCTGCACAAACTACCGAAGCTGCTGCAGAGGCATCTACCGGAGAAGAACAGGCTCCTGAAGCAGGTCTTATTTCTTCTAACTGGACTTTACGTTTAAGATCTGACGGAAGCCTTTTCTTCGAAGGAAATACGACTGAAGCGGACGGGGATGGACAGATCAATAAAAGTTTCTTTGCATTAGGAAATTATGAAGTAAAAGAAGCTAAGCCGGACGGTTTGAAACTTCGTATATTCGGTCTGGTCAGAAAAATGAGCCAAAGAGAATATAACGAAGATTATTACGGAGGGGATTGTAATGGCTGCGGAAGAGACTGTAATAATAGCCAGGATTCCGAAAATGGAGAGAAAATTTTCCAAGAACAGATACTTCTCCGCAAGTCCGGAAATAAACTTTTCATAAAGAATGAAAATCCTGGGAAAGTTTTCCAATTTGCTACTTTGGAATTGGTTCAGGAATAAACCTTGTTTAGAAAAGTTTTACTTCTTCTTTTCGTTTTGAGTTTGTTCTCCTGCGAAAAGGAAAAAAGTTCTGATCCTTCTTTTTCCCTGAATTTATCCGGGAAAAAGGGGGGAGTTCCGGTCCGTATAGATTGGATCTATAAGGGTTTCCCCGGAGAAATGAAAATTTACGAACTGGCTTCCCAGAGGCCGGTACAGCTCTGGGATACAAATACGGTTTCGGACTTAAGCCTGGCTCCGGTTTCCAGTCTGATAGAAGATTCGAAATTAGTTTTGGGTCCGGGAGAAACCAGAAAGTTTGCTTTAGTATATAAGAATGAAACGAAGGAGAAATTGTATTTCTTCGCTGCGCCTCATTCTGTGAATCCGCCCGAATTCGGTTTTGGTTTTAAATTCAAATGTCTTTGTGTGAACCATTTATTCCAAGTGGAACCAGGTTCTGTTTGGTATAGGATCGTAGAGATCCGCACAATGCCGAACTGGGCAAGTGATCCGTTCCAGATCACTCATACTTTGGTGAGAGTGGATCCAAGCCAGGCAAAAGAATGGAGTAATTCAGGAACACATTCCCATTCGGATGAATGAGAATGTGTTTTAAATAATATTAGAATATTTTAAAGTAATTATAAGGATGCCGCACTGGGCGCCGATTATTGCTGGGTTTTAGGAGCTGCTGCAGGATCCGGTTTTACACAAACCAAAACCTTATTTTCCAGATAACATTCCGTTTCTGTTCCGTCTTTTTTGGTATAAGGTCCAGGATTGGAATTGCTGGAGTCGGTAAATTCCGTTACTAAAACGCTTCCGTCAGTGAATGTAACTTTTCCGGAACCTTTAATGATCCCTTTTGCGAAATTTCCTCGGATCACGGTTCCGTTGGACCAGAAATACATTCCATCTCCTTCTTTCAGGTCGTTTACATAAATTCCTTCGAACTTGTCTCCGTTTTTGTAAACGAATTTGCCTTTACCTTCTCTCATTCCACTACTGAATCCGCCGGTATATATATCTCCTGTAGAATATACATAGGTGCCTGTGCCGTTCTCACAGTCGCCCGATTCGCAACGACCATCTTCACTTTCTTGGTCAGAATTCATGGATCTATTAGAAGCAGAATTTGAACCTTCTGGTCTGGACGAACTAGCGCTTGCATTATTAGAAGATTGGGAAGTATCCTTGGTTTCCGAGGAAGAACAGTTGAATATTATAAAAAATGCGAAAATGGAAATCAGGGAACCTGTGAAAATTCGAGCCATGGTAAAATTTTCGACCCTAAACTTAGTTTCGTCAATCCGATTTCACTGTAATAATTCTCGGACCGGCATCCCCTGGCGGTTGATAAAATCGGGAAGTTTGTTTTTGATCCCTAAAAATACCAGATAGTAGATCTTACGCAAAACCGGATGAAATAAGATTTTGTCACGTAGTCGATAGCTGCTTCTATTCCTTAAAAATAATTTCAGTATCAATCCTAAAAACCAGGAAGGTTTGGACTTGGAGGCCTGGAATTGGAAGCGAAACGTTTTTGGATATTTCTTATGATACTCTTTTGCAAGCCTTTTGGATTCGGCTAATAGAGAAGGATTTTCGGAGTAGAGTAGTTTTCTTGCGTTTAGAATGAGCTTGAATGTCTTTTTCTGGAATTGGGAATCATAGGGAAGGTCCAGTTTTTCAGAAATTTTTTTCATTCGAGGCAGATATGCAAACGCCTCTTCTCCTAATCGGACAGACTCTTTTGGATTCGGATTTAAGTAAGAATATAAGGACCGAAAAGGGTCTGAAACCGTGATCTTGTCCCAGGTGATATGAAGAATCGGGGGGATCCGAACACGATGCATATAAAAACTTTGTCCGGCAAACCCGGGATCGTATAAAAGATGTAAGATCAAATTTTCACTTAATTGCAAAAATTCTAAAAATAGATCCGCATTCTTTTTGCCGTAAAATTTATTCAGTATCTCTTCTAAACTTCTTTCCGGTTTTGTGAACAACTGAACGGAAACGAATGTATTCAATTCATTCCAATAAGAAGAACCTTTTAAAAATGTGATATTTTTGAAGGAGGACCATCCTCCGGTTTGCGTCCAAACACTGATCCCTGCTATATTCGCTTTTCCTAAAAGTTCCGATCTGTATTTTTCATACATCCATCCTACAAAGCTTGGATATTCCCCGAAACCTTCGTATTCTCTTCTGGCTTGTAATTCCAGAAGTTTAGGTCTATCGTCTTCGAAAAATAACGGATTGATAGGAAGATATCTGAAAAAATCACCTTCTCCATATTTTAAGGAAATGATCAGTGATTTACTTTTGATGTTCTGAAATACTTTACGATATGTTTTAGGATTCCAGATCAAGTCCCCAATTTCATAGGCTCCTAATGTCCAAGTCCTGAATATTAATGTTTTATTATATTTTTCGAAAACGGGTAGGATTTGTTTTAGGAATGAGTTTGCCTGTTTAGGGTTTTTAAGAAGAAGTTTACTTCTAAAATCTCCCGTTACATCTACTCCGTCCGATTCACCGATCCTAAGAACAATTCCGGAAATTTCCGAAAAACTGGAAAATAGATCTTCTAAAGATTTTTTAAAAAGTTGGATGATCTTATCCAGATTTTCACCTGTATGTTCCAGAATAGAATCATTGATGGAGAAAAAATCGCTGGTGATAAATACTTTCAGATCCTGGGAAGAAGCGATCTTAAATAGTTTTTTATACTTTTTACGATAGGATGCGATTTTACGTTTTAGATCTTCAGGGTAAAAATCTCTTTCCGAGAGATAACACAGTTCATCCAAACTGATAGCGTTAAATCCTAATTTAGAAATTCTTTTAGTATATCTATAAAAGGATTCTCTGACTCTTTTATGTTTTTTCTTAGAAGGAAGAGATGACTTCTCTAAATGAGCCAGAGGGGCCTTGGACCAATTTTGGTGTTTTTCTTTGGATTCCAGAAAGAAAGGAGCAGATCCATCTACGAGAGAAAGCATTCTTCTACTCCGTTTTTTTTCTGTATCTAAAAGATTCTAGAGCAGCGGCAAATAAGATCAGAGTCCCGCCTATAAATTCTTCTTTTCTGGGAACCTCATGTAAGATCGCCCAAGCTAGAATTGCAGAATATACGGGCTGCACCGTGGATAATAATCCTGCCGTTTTCACCTTCATCTTGAAGACGGATTTGATATAGAATGTATGTCCTACTGCAGTGAAAAATACTCCTAAAAGAACGATCAATCCCCAATCTTGAGGAGTGATGAATAGATCCTCGAATAATAAAACCGGACTCAAGACCAAACATGTAACGGTGACTTGGTGGAACATGACTTGTGTGGATCCATGACCCGAAAGATATTTTTTAGTGAGAATATTCCGGAATGCCATTGCCCAGGAAGATGCAAGTCCAAGGACCACTCCCAAAAGATATTTATTTTCTAGATCAAAACTTGGGACGAGTATCCACATTCCAAATAGAACTAAGACTGCGAGTCCTAGATCCAAACTCCTGATCTTAGAAGGAAAGAATAAAGGTTCAAGCAATACTGTCCATACAGGATGAGTGAATAGTGTAAGCACCGCCACGGCAATTGTAGCTTCTTGTGCAGAAGCAAAAAAAGTAACCCAATGAAATGCTAAAAGTACACCTAAAGAAAATGAGATCCAATTTTCTTTTTTAGTGGGGAAGAAGAATGGTCTTTTCCTAAACCAAAGAACGGAGCCGAGTAGGGTTGCCGCGAATAATGTTCTTCCCCAGGTGATTAGAGAAGGGGAATAAGAAAGAACCTGAGCGAATAATACGTTTCCACTGATCAAAATTTGGGAAACTTGGAATTCAAGATAGGTTCTAAGTCTGTTTTCCTGCATCTGGCAGGACTAATTTCCGATGCCTATTTGGAACGGAAAGAAATTACTTTTGCGCTATAAATGATTTCTATGATTTGTAATAATCAAGATAAGAAGAAGGATCCGGGCTTTCACCCGGATCCCATACCAAAGAGGAATGTATTCTTTAAGCCGCTGTTAGGGCTTGCTCTTTACCCAAACGATTTCCCCTGAAAATACTTCCGAAATCATTAAATCTGATCCCATAACGTTTCATAGCAGGGTGAACAAAAGGTGCCACCGCTTGTCTGAGATAAAAAGGCTGATTCACTACGAAGTGATGGATCCCATGAGTGCTTCCGAAATTAAAACAGAATAGATGGAGAGGAAATAAGAACCAACGATTCAGCACTTGAGTTTGCTCATGAAGTCCTTTCACATCTCCATAATAATGCATATTAGAAGAAACGACTTGGATGCTGGTTTGTCTGATCCAATTCGGGATGGTATAAACCACTGCTGAAATATTCAATAGATGGCGGACAGTATCCAACCAAGCCGGGACTTCTACAGGTTTTCCCAACAATTCATTTCCGATATAGAAAAGATTAATGAATAAAAAATTATACCAGAGATGAAAATAGATCACAAGGTAAGGCCAACTGGAGCGAGTGATCTCACTTCTTTTAAACTTAGGGGCCTCTCTGCGTAGGGTGTGAGATTGGAATAAGAAGGACATATTCCCGTCCATCATAGTGATAAAACGTTTTAGTCCGAATTTCATTCCGTTCCCGATGAGACGTTCTTCTATATCTTCTTTATGGCCGGATACCTTATGATGAAGAGTATGGATCATTCTTCTATACCAAGGGCTCACTGTGTTACCGCGGAAGATCCAAACCGTCCAAAACATGAAGTTTTGGATCTTTAGATTATCCTTATAATATAAATTATGGATTAAGTCGTGTTCGACTTCGTGAAGAATGGAGGCAAGCACTCCGTTGGCTACGATACATGCCCAAGCAGGAATGATCCCTGCGATATAAAGTCCTGCAAACAGTATCATGCCCGCAGCGGAACCTAAGGTAATCGCAAGACCTAATTCATCTTGGTGTTTTAAGAATTCGAATTTACCACGTAGTTTTCTGTCCCTGAATCGGATCCATTTCATGATCTTCTTACTTTTTTCCTTTTGGGACAATCTAGTATAAAGTTTGGTTGGAACCTGAGCGGTCGCTCTTTCTGCAATGGCGATCATCGGTTTCCTCCGTATTTGTTTTCGGTTGTCCATATCTTACGGAAATTTTTGGAAACAGTCGTCTCAATTGATCGAATGCAACTGCCGAATTTGTCCCAATCTATAAATTTTTACTAATCTGCTGTCGATACGCTTGGTTAGTTTGGTGCCAAACTGATCAACTTCCTCTGAATTCGGAAGGAGTTTTGCCTGTGTGTTTTTGGAATGCTCTATGAAATGATGACTTTGTCGCGAATCCAACTTCGAATGCGATGTCCAAGATGGATCTTTCCGGTTCTTTTTGTAGAAGTTCGCAAGCTTCTTTGATCCTATAATCATTCACAAATGCGGAGAAATTTTTTCCCAATTCCTGGTTGATCAGCTCGGAAACCTGGTGAGTGGAAAGCGCAAGTTCGTCTGCGAGATCTGCGAGCCCAAGCTTTTCGTCCCTGTATAATTTTTCTTTTTCCATGAGCTGGGTCAAACTGTCTCTGAGTGCATGTCTATTCACTCCGGAGAGCAGGGAGCGCGCATATTTTTGTCTGGTTGCCTGGCTTACTTCTTGGAGAACTTGGAAGAATGCAGGTCGTTTGTGCCCGATCAGATAGGCGAGACAAAGGCTTACCCCCATCATTGCAGAGCATGCAAGAAGGAAAACAGGCGACTTGCTGGACAAGTAAACCGCACCGAATCCAAGATTTATGAATGTAGAAATTACCATGAACGCCAAGATCCTGGCGGTCCATTCTTCTTGTAGTACCTCCCACCGAAGCAGGTCGGAACTTCCTTTTAGGATCAGAAATATATAAAAGATCAGGATCAGGATAGGAGAAGAAAGTAGGATCTCCCCCTCGTTCCAGCCGGTTTCTTTCAGGAAAGCGGAGATCTTTTCTAAGATCCATTCTTGGGGAAGAAGGGACACTGCCAGGAAATATACGATCCATACAAGACCGGGCAGGATCAGATGTTTTTTCGGAAGTCCTAAATAGGAGATATCTTCCGAATCTCTATCCTGGCTCACGCTATGAATTCCGAATAGGATGGGACCTACGGATGCGATTAGAGGGAATTGGATCAGTGAAATCCTGGGAAATTCTATATATAGACCGGAAACTAATAGTAGGAAACTGCCTTGTATTAAGCCCAAAATCAGGAAAATCAGGGCCAAAAGCCTGTTTAGAGCTGACTTATTCTCCATAACAAGCTGCCCAAGAGACATTAGAATTCCGAGTGCAGTTCCGAATTGGGTGATTGCCCAAAGGATCTGGAACCAAGTCCCCGGATTGTAGTAACTATGACTTCCCATTGAGTCTGGAGGCATGGCAGGGAGAATGAAAAAAACTGAGCAAGTTGTCAAGGATTCCGTTTTGGATTCGGAGCCGTTCCTACTGAGATGAATTTTGTAGTCACTTCTACAAGTTAGAACAAAATCTAGAATAAATTTTATAAAACGATCGTTTAATTTAACCTATCTCCCAAGGGATAGAAAGGTAGTTTCGTTTTTTGTAATATAGTTTTAATTCGAATGGACAAAATCGAAGTCTCAAAAGATAGATTGAGACCTCCAATCGAAAAGACCTATATTGAATAACAATTGTTATTTTAAAAATACAGAAAAATCATCCGGAAACTTTTTATAGAGTCTCGCTTATTTTTTTTCAAATGCCTGGGAAATATAAGCCTGATATAAGCCCGCTTTATGTAGCGATCGCTATGCTGTCCACACTTGGAAAGAAACTGTTAGGATAAGCTAATAGATATGAATATAAAGAAAGCACACATTCTTTTCTCGCTTTGTTTGGCTCTGGGGATGGGCTGTCAGGCAGGTGGTGAGAAATCAAGCGCGGATACTTTTTACGATAATATCGATTATAAGGGAATTCGCCTTTTTAATTTGTTCGATGATTATCCTTCCATCAAATCAGGTTTCCAAAGTTTAGAACCTATTCATTTCAATCTTAAATTAGAGTCCTCTATGACTATTCCTTACAGAGAGGATATCGTAGGATTCTTAAGAGTTTCCGGAGATCTTCTTCTTAAACCGGAAGCTCATGTGCGTCAGTCTCTTGTCAGAGTTCATTCTCTTTTGGATCGTATAGAGAACGCACCGAATAACGCATTCGATACACTTCAACCTTGGTTGGAAGCATTACGCAATTATCGTAAACCTGTACTTCGTAATATGGCTCCGCTTAGCCAGACTGCTTTGAAATACATGTATACTACGTATTCCAAAGAAGTTATGGAAACCAAGTTTAAAGAGGTTTCTGCAATATTAAAAGATCCTGAAATTAAGATCCTTTTTGTGGAATTGGAAGATGTGCTAGACAAGGCAATCAACCGAAACGCGAATGCGAAACAGGCAATCAAAGGTCTTTTACAAGGAATGGTCGATCCTTCTCTTATTGCTGATAGAGTAATGAAAGAAAAATTGATCCAGATGATTTCCGCGGTAGGAAAGTCGTTTCGCCAAAGAGCGGGTTTTAGCGACGCTAAGTCTTCTGAAACCGTTCTGAAAAACTTAGTAGTTAATTTAGAAAATTATTATACTGCTGCGAATCCTGACGGAGACTCCGATCCGGGGAACGATGATTATACTTTATATTCCGATCCAACCTTTGCGGATTATAGAGATGCCACATATCCGGCTGAGTTAGGAGCGATCTTATCCGAATCATTCCGTTATTTAAGACCAATGCTTGGGAAGGGTGGAAACTTTACAGCAGATCCTAATGTTCTTCTTTCCTTGGAAATGGCGAAGAACTTTGCAAAGTTCGATTTTTCTTCTAGTATAACCGGGGTTGATAACTCTTTAAGAGAGCTAGTCCGATTGGATGCGAACGGTCTGGACAGATCTAATCCTGCAAATATTACTAGCAGTCCGGTCACTGCTCTTGAATCGCTAATGTTCATTCTCACTTTGTCGGACGTATACGGATATCGTTGGGCAGATCTTAATAGTAACGGAACAAAAGCATTAGAAACGGATGGTTCGAACGGCGGACCGATGACAGGCGGAGTGCTTACCGTAGGTGATAGTATTTACTCCATGAATTCTACTATGACCGGATCGATCGGGATTAAAGAATTCATGAAACAAAGTGCTAATGACGGAGCCGTTTATAAAAACGGGGACGCAAGTACACCTTCTCCTTTGATAATAGGATTGAATACCCCCACTTTAACCTTGCTGGAGGCTCCGGATCCAAGCATTATTCCTGCTGCGAACGATCCGGTTTATACTAAAACAATTCCTTTTATCATGAAATTGATCCGGACAATTTTGGTATCCGGTGGTGGGCCGTATTATAATAAAAACCGCACTGATTCGAATGGAAACGTATATACGATCGATGGAAAACTTTATAAAGACTCGAATGGTGTAGATCAGATCTATAAGGAATCTTGGAATACTTCTGAATATAGGATCAAAGTATCCAATACAGGAAGCGGTTCCTGCACAGGTGGAACAATCTGTAAATGGGTAGGTCCTGGAGGAAGAGAAACAAATGCGGTCGTAGCCAATAACTCTTTCACTCCGGTTGCTGCAGGGGCAAATGCTTCCGGTGCAAGGGGATGGAGCATTCCAGTTTGGGAAATTGCAAAAGATAATGCTACGGAAAGAGCCGTAAACACAGACGAAGAAGCGATCTATAAGAACTTCCAGTGGCTTCTTCATGAAAAACGTATGGTTGCTGTGATCCCGCTTCGCGCTTCTTTGGGAACGGGAGTTCCTTATAAAATGGCGGCTTTCGTAACTGTGGTAGCAAATGGTTTGACCGGTCTAATGAGCGCAAGACCGGTTTTGGACGCTACCAGCACTGTTTGTGGGGAAACGAAAAATGCGATCTGGAGAGAGAAAAATACATTCCTGAAACCGGGATGTGCAGGTCCTTCTCAACCTAATTTTAAAGTTCCAGGAGTTCCGATCTTACAAGAAAACTATTCCGATATTCCTGGCGATAGTATGTTCTATTTGGAAGCCTGGGATTATGGTACAAGTGGAACCGGTTCTCTTACATTCAATAGTTTAGGAGATGCTTCCGTTTATAGTATCTTCTATCCGGATCCGGACGGATACGGAGTTCTACCTCAGGTGATTGCGGCAAACTTTGCTGTGATGGAAAGATTGTCCTTTTTGACTCCTGACAAAATTTTACCATCCGGGCCGAATGTCGCTCTATATGGAAAATCGGTAGATGAATCTTGGGAACAAAGAAATAGACTTCTACCTTTGATACTTTCTCTTGCATGGTCTCTGGACGACCAAGCAAGCCCAAGTTTGAATAAAAACCCGTTCCAAATTTTAACAGGACTGAGTGCTGCTTTAACTAGGCCGCTACTCGCTCGTATCCAAGATCCTTCATCAAGTACTCCGGGGACTACGATCGATGTTGTGAAAATAGTCAATGTAGATTCCGATATTCGAAGTAACTCCTCCACTGAAGAGGAATATTTTTTCCGTTATTTAGATCCGGTAACAAGTAAACCGGTACGTTCTCCACTTTCCGTCCTCGCAGAGAATGAAAGAAGATACCAAGACGGTCTTTTGAATCTCATTTCAAGAACGGATCTTTTAAGCACTTTCGTGCAAATGCTGGCCGAAATGGGAAAACCGGAAAGAGCAAGCGGAGCTCAAATTACTTTTCAGGCGATCGCAGATCTGATGGGTGAGATTAAACTTTCGAACGAAAGTCCTACTCCGATCCAATTTAATCTTCAAGCCTATCTGGGTGAGATCCGAGATATGGTTGCCACTTTCCCTGATTCAAGGGTTACGAATATTTACGATCCGGAATGGGATAGGTTAGGAGTATGGGCAGTCCGTATCCGAGATTATTTCGATCCGGATTCAGTATATAGTCTTATCTCTACCTTGGATTTTTCTATGGATATGATCATAGACAATGTCCCTACAAACGCTCAGCTTACGGCTGTTGTGGATCTTTTGGGCGGACTTGTTCTTGATAATACCAATACACAAGATTACTTAATTACGAATTTATTAAGTGTAGATACTGCCGACTTGGCGCAAGTCTCCGCTCCTTACGGAAGAAGCACCGTGGGAGTGTTGATGGGAATAGTTAAGACAGGTGAATTCTACTCTTATTTAGAAACGGATATGAGAAGTCCGTATTCACTCAAATCCATATTCAAAGACGCCAAAAGACTTTTGATGTCGGATATGATACAAACACAAAGAGAAGACGAAAGCTCACTGATCTATACGGCAGGAGTGTTGATGGGTATTTTTGCGGATCTTGCTTCAACGGGTAAAAAACAATTCCCGGATGGGTTCGTATTCTACGACAGATTTAACGAAGATGAAAACTCGGACACCTATTGGGATAGGTTCGTTACGGTATTCACCCGGTGAGAATAATGAAGAGAATTTTTTTGGGAAAAATGAGTCGAGGGCTGGAAATGGATCTGAAAAATATAAAAATTTCTAATGTCGATAAAGGAATCAAACTCGCGATCCTTTCTATTTTGTGGGCAGGAATCTTAGGATGTAGCCCTGAAAAAATGAAAGGATTTGCAATGTCGGATGTTTTCGACTTGGGATTCTTTTCCGGGGGAAGGATATTTGATGCTAATCCTAATCTTCAACCTCCGTATAATAGCGTGGACAATGATACCGCTGTTCTTCCTGTAGATTTCGGTTCTACCAATCCTCAGGCAACCTTATTCATTAATTCCGTCGAGAACGTAGACAGATACAAGGAATTAGAGATCCGCTTTTCTCATCCGATGAATAAAACCACAGTGGAGCAAAATTTTACGATTTCCGGAAATTCCGGGAATCTGATCGGACCTAATCCGGGTGGAGAATTTTACTGGAAAAGTCCGCAAAGATTATTTTTTAACCCTTATCGTGAGTTAAAACCTACCGAGACCTATACTCTTACTATTAATCCGAATGCGGCTACTATCGCAGGTGTTTCTTTAGAAAATTATAATATTACTTTTAGAACGACTGCCGATTATAGTATGACCAACAAAATTACCCAAGGAAGCCAATATACTCTGAATGGATCGAATGATATGACATTCGATCAGTCAGCGGCTTTGACACTGGCATCCACCTACTCGAATCCGGTTGTAGGAGAGAATTATATCCAATCGGTCTCTTTGAAAAAGATCGGTTCTAATAATTCTCAAGATATTTGTACCACTCCTCCTTGTTCAATGAGTGCTACAATCTCTTTGAATTTAAATACTTCTCAGGTTCCTCCTACTGTCGGTGGGAATACCTACTATTATGAGATCGTTACTGCCAATGGGAAAACTTCCCGTAAGTATTTCAGCTTTAACTACGGTAAATTGGAGAATGCGAACGGAGTTCTTCCTTACGTAGCAAACGGTGTGATGGATGAGGCTCAGATGCTTCCATTCTTAGGGAAGGCCATCCAGAAATATACTACAGGCGCTTTTAAAGTAAAAGATACAAACGGAACACCTCGTACTTTCCAAGAATTCCTATTAGGGATGCCTGATTTTCCTAAGAAAAAATTCTTTGAGAACGGAGCTTGGACTATCGGTGAAGCTTGTATGAGACAAGACGCTAAAATGTCCGGGGATGCAAACGCAGCTGCATTTAAAGATTTCGATTATATTCCTGTGTTCGGAGCGAAATCAGGCGGTGCCGGAAGAGGATATTGTTGGGTAAGGCACCCTGATTGTGTTACGGATAACGGACCTCCTTATCACCCTAAAAAAAGGAACGGGATCGACAGAGACCAATGGTGGACTATATACAATAATAATAATTGTGGTCAAAACCAGAATAACGCGAATTATCCTCAAGCTTGTAAGAACTTATTCCATTGGAACGAGCCTGCTTGGAGTCTTTGCCATTATCCTACCGATGTGAAGACGTATAAGAACGGTGGATATACTTCTACAGTATTCTCCGCATTCGGTAGACCGGAAGGGGATATCGGATCAGCGGGAGAAGACCTGTTAGATTGTGCATTCCCCGCATGTTTCTTCGATTCTTATCATATCGAAAAAATCGCTCCGGGACCTTTCTCAAAATATAGTGCGATCTTAAACGTAGCTTCCGGCGGAATTGCAGATGGAAGTGCTGCTATCACATTAGACGTATACGTAACCGACATGAGACTTCCTAAGTTCGTCAAATGCGGATCGAATAATGCAACTCATGGTTGTGCCGCAGGAACCGGGACCCAATTAGGGAACGTTGTTGCGGATCTCAAAGTAAACCCTGGTTCCGGAGGAGTTACACCTGGATTAGGTTTGGATCTAAAATCCAGGTATACGGAAGTGGATCTATTAGTTGTATCTCGTTTCGAAGACTGGTATGGGGCATTTAACGGACCTGGAGCTCTACTCGTATTCAGAACCACTGCTAAGTTGAACTGGGATCCAGCCGTAGAAGGAGTTTTAAATCCTTCCGGTTATGATTGGAATAACGTGCAATTGTCCAAACCTCGTTTGGCTTTAGCCCGTACTCGTAATAATATGACTGTGACTTCCGACGGTTTGATCAATATGACCGTTAAGACCCCATTCACAGTAAACGACGATTACTTCCCTGATAATCCTAGCGTTGCACAGATACTCTCGAATTCGAATAACTTCTTCATTCGTCCTTGGGCAAACCCTTTGCATATGTCTTTAGCAGGTTTGTATCCTGGGGAAGATACTTCCGACTTCATGTATACGGCTCCGATGACTTACATTCATGGTAGTGAAGGTTTTAACACAATCATCGAAGCACTCGTAGGTAGAGAAGAGTTAAGTAATATGGCGAACTTAACTGTGGATCAGGTAAAACAGATCATCACACAGTATATGCTCAGAGATATCGTACAAAGGATCGCTCCTAACGTTCTTAACTCTGTGATCGCCGACTTAAGGGACACAGGAGTGACTATCACTTTACCAAGTTATCTTCCTGCACCTCTTGGGAATTTCCCATTAACAGTGAAGTTTAAACTGAATACGGATGCGTCCATCAAACATGATGGAACCAATAAAGGGCTTGTGACTTCTTTGGATTTTGCGTTCACAAGCAATTATAATCCTGCAGGCGGACTAAGAACCCAATCCGGAAAAACAGGTATGGTTACGACCAGGACTTGGACTGCTGCAAATCCGCCTCCTTCTACCTATCAGTTCAGCCAATCCGCTGCAAACCCTGGATTCTTGATCTCTATGCATACCGATACAATTTCTCAGGCTGCATTCCATTTATGGCAGAGAAGGGGATTGGATATCGTTCTGAATAAAGCATTCATCGATGGAATGAATGCCTTTGCAGGTGCGGATCCTCTATTTGCTTTGACCACTTCTTTCTTAAAAGCTTCTCCTTTGGTCACGATCCTTGTGCCTGGAAGGAATAAATTACAAGGTCTGAACGGTTCCAACGCGATTGCACCTCCTGTAAAATCTTATGATGATATAGATATGGTGATGTCTCCGATCCATGCTCCTAACGTGAAGTTTAAACCTATGACTTCTGCCGGAGTGCCTAAGATGAGATTGTATTTTACGGAAATGCAATTACAGATCGTTGCAAAGAAACCGACTTCTTGCACAGGTCTTTTGGATACTGAACTTACCGAATGCCAAGCGGATACAAGAGCGAACGGTTACCAACAAACTCTTGGAACTGTTAGGATCAATTTTGCAGCGGACGCAGATTTCCGTTTCAAAATGTTCTCTAACCCGACCAATAACCCTGCATTTGCTAACTTGAATGCACTTCAGGTGATTTTGGATCCGGTGAATAACTTGGATTATGCAGTAGAAGTTTTGGAAGGACAAACTTACAATCCATTCGGCTTAGACCCGGAAGGTATCAAATCGGTGATCTCTCCGTTAGTCACCACTTTGGTAATTCCTATGGTAAACAGTATTATGAAAGAGATACCAATGCCTCCGGA
Source organism: Leptospira dzoumogneensis (assembly GCF_004770895.1). NCBI lineage: Bacteria > Pseudomonadati > Spirochaetota > Leptospiria > Leptospirales > Leptospiraceae > Leptospira > Leptospira dzoumogneensis. The sequence continues at coordinate 171,028 of NZ_RQHS01000018.1, forward strand.
CATCACTTTCCCTAAATTGATCAACCCTGCAGGAACTCAATCTTGTGCGATCAGTGCGAAGAGTGATAAGGTACAATTCTTCACCTTGAATACTCCTCAAGTTGCGGATCCGTATCTGTTAGGAGGAATGAGATTTGTAGGACAAGCCGTAACAGATCCTGCATCTCTGATTGTCTGCCCTTAAAACACTCCTAGCTATTTCGAAAAACTAGATGTCGAAATGACCGAAAGGGAAAAACCCTTTCGGTTTTTTTTTTAAGGAGCTTTTTGGATTACTAAATTAGAAAAAACTTATGAGTGAGTCTTCACTCAATTAGGATTGTGTAATTTTGATTTTCTTTTGCTACAGTTTCGCAAAAGTTTTCGTTCGATTTCTATCGAACGGCATTTATTATTTCATAACGATCGTTAGAACGTGCTCGATAATTTTATAAAAATGAAAAGGAAACTCATTCAAATACTTGCATTTAAAAATAGTGAGCATTTAGTCACAATTTTTGTCCCGTTTTCATAAATGGGTTGCAGGAATCCGGATAAGATAGGAAACGAAAAGTGGATATGACGTATTACCAGCTTTCATGTTACTTGGTGGTGACTGTACTAGTCTACCGTACGATTCATAATTTAGTTCTATATTTTAGAAATCGGAAACAAGCATACCTTCTTTACTTTGCACTATTGCAAGTAGCGTATGGCGGTTATCTATTCTGTTTTATCCAAACAATCAATGTAGATAATCCTGAAAAAGCTTTAATCTGGGAAAGAATGGAGAATGCGACTGCCGCTATATTCGCAACGTTTATCGCTCTATTCGTGAATAATTATAAGAAATTATTTAGCAGGGATTTCATTCTTCTATACGTATTCATGAACTTGATCCTTGCGGGGATATTGCTGCAAGATCCGAACGCTTATACAATGAGCGTTGCTCATCCTAAACATTTTCCTTCTTTGGGCATAGTGATCTATGAAACGGACCAGCCAACAATCATGCAGTTTATCTTCCTTTCCGGGATCCTGATGATCGTATGGACTGTGATGAAGGTGATGAATCAGTTCAGAAAGAACAGATTCAGGAACCATTTTCTATTCTATGGATTGGTATTATTTTTCGCGAGTTTGATCGCGGACATCTTGGTTGCGAGCGATCTACTCGGCATTCCTTATACTTCTCATTTTAGCTTTTTGATCCTCATGTTCTGCGTGGACAGCTTCCTCACAGTGAATAAGTCCGAAAGGGAAGTCAGAATGGAATTCAAGGAATCGGTTTCCAAATGGCTTACTAAGCCGGAGGCTTCTTCTTTTGGATCACAAACAAAGGACACAAGCGTAGAAGGTCCCGAATCTAATATTAATAAAGAAAAGGGCCGCAATCCTAAAAAGTTAAGTGTTAGAGCACTTGGGCCGTTGGAATTGGATCTGGATGGGAAGAAGATCCCTGCAGCTGAATATTCCAGTAAGAAAAAACTACTTAAATTGATTAAGTTATTATTAGTTCGATTCGGCAAAGGTGTACATAAAGAGGAACTTTTAGAAAATCTCTGGCCTGGGATGTCCGAGAAAAATGCTCTCAATAGTTTACATGCACTACTATTCCGTCTTCGTAAAATATTAGGAAACCCGGAAGCGGTTGTATTCGCTGAGGATAGGCTCTTCTTCCATCCTGATCTGGTAGAAGCTGACTTTGTGGAATTCGAGAAAAAATTCGAGACTGCAGGCAAACTTCTTCGTAACAAAAAAGAAGAAGAAGCGGTGCAATCTTATAGAGAAGCACAGGAGCTGTATACGGGAGACTTCTTTGAATTCGATCTGTATTTCCCGGAATCAGAACTAAAAAGAGAATATCTACGTAAGAACCTGATCGAAATTTATAGAATTTTATGCGAATACGCTCAGAAAGCGGGAGATGCAAATTCTCTACTTTCCGATTCGGAAAGCTGGATCCGCTTGGATGATCTGGACGAAAGAGCTTGGAGATTTCATTTCGAATCTTTACAATCTCTGGATCGTAAGAATGAAGCCCTACGCAAATTCGAGGATATGAAGAAGATCCTGAAAAAAGAATTAGGCGTGGAACCTGACCAAGAGACAGTTTCGCTCATTGAAAAGATCCGTGTTACTTCTCCGGTGAGCTGATTGTTTTGGAAACGCTGCACTATAAAATAAAACACTCATTAGAAAAAAAATATTGGACGAAGTAAATCCCTTCTGTACGTTCTTCCAGAATCCCCCAAATTCTAAGTAAAAAATAACCCCCGAAATAAAATGAATAAACGAATCTTTTTTTTTGTAACGATTGTTACAATTACCCTGGCAAACTGTTCCATCGTATATAGAGTTACCGGTAAAACTTTAAACTCTTATGCCCAAGACCATTTGGTCCCTTTTTACCTAGCTTCCGACGATTTGGACGCGATTTGTACCGGAGGAACTGCACTCGGACCATTGGTAGCTTCTTTCGAAAGAACGGGAGCTTCTGTGGAATTGGCTACTATGGTGGCACAAATGGGAGCAGGGATGTGTGCGGAAAAACAAGCACAAGAGGCCGAACTGTTATATATCGCAGCAGTTCGTAAAGGTAAGGGAGAAGAAGCACTGGATCACCAGGCTAGACAGATCCGTTACCATGGGGTTGCCGCAAAAAGATACGGGGATGCACATACCAGATTCCTCCAATACTTCGGAGAATGGAATGGAAAATGTCCTTCTATCAGTGAAGACGAAGAGTTATATTATTTAGTAGGACTTTCTTCCGGGTTATTAGCGATCCTTCACGATTTCGCTTCCCAAGGATATGCAGGGATCACTCGAGATGTGCCAAGCGTAGTAGCAGGTGCTTCTAGATGTTTGGATCCTAAAAAATGGTGGGGAACTCCTTTAGCGTTGGAAGCTGTAGTATGGCTTTCCGTTCCGGGAGCGACTCCCGAGGGAAAGGATCCTATCAAACAAATGGAAGAAGCGGTAAAGATAGGCGACAAAGAAGGTGTTCGTTTAGCCCGCGCATTCCAGATCCAAGCGGCTGCCGGAAAGGGAGACGTGGAGAAGATCAAAAAACTTATATTAGAACATTCTAAAGTTCTAAGCCAAATCCCAGCTAAAAAAGAATATCGTTTCTTAGAGGCATTTGCGGAAAATTTATCACGTCATGAATCCGATAAAATTTGGATGAAAGAAACCGGACATAGAGGACCGATTAACTTCTCCTCTTTCCCGGGAAAAAAGAAAAACAATAAAGAAGAAGACGATCTGTTAAAAGATCTTTGAGCGGTTCTTGGGTGGAAAACGAAAAAAAAGGGACCTTAAGGAGAAAAAACTATATGAAGAAGTTTCTCATTCTATCGGTAATCATTCTCGGGACTTGGATGTCCGTAGGTGTGGGAGCAGCGGAGACGGTGGATCGATCCATGTGTGTATTCGATCCTTCCGGCGCACACGGAGACGTGTTTAAAGCGGCACAAAGATACCAAGCACAGGCTTTAACATGGGGAATTCGTCTGGATCTAAAAGCTTATACGGACGAAGTAGTGGCAAACTCCGACTTCAAAGCCGGAAAATGTAATATGGCATTCTTAACTTCTCTTAGAGTAAGAAGTTATGTGCATGAATCCGGATCCATCGAAGCGATCGGCGCATTGCCAAGTTATGACCTTCTCCGCAAAACGATCGAAGCATTATCAAATCCTAAAGTAAGAGAACTGAATACAGACGGCGACTACGAAACCATGGCTATGTTCCCTGGAGGCGCGGTTTATCTTTTATTAAGAGACAAGAACTTGAAAGATATCAAGGACTTGGCCGGAAGAAAGATCGCTACTTTAACTTACGACCAAGCAGCAACAACTATGGTGGATATCGTAGGAGCTTCTATGGTTCCTGCAGAGATCGCTACTTTTGCAGGTATTTTTAATAACGGAAGAGCGGACGCTTGTTATTCCCCTGCGATCGGGATTAAACCGTTGGAACTTATGAAAGGAATTTCTCCGAACGGCGGTATCGTTCGTTTTCCGATCGGACAATTGACTTTCCAGATCGTGGCTCGTCATAAAGATTTCGCAGAAGGTTTCGGAAATACTTCCAGAGCTTGGGCGGCAACTCAGTTTGATGCAATGCTTTCTCTTACCAAAAAAGCGGAGCAGGAGATCCCTGCTAAGTATTGGATAGAAGTTCCTAAAGATCTTCAAAAGAACTATTTCGAAAAATTCAGAGAAGTAAGGATCAGGCTGAGAGACAAAAAAGTATATCATCCTACCATTCTGAAACTAATGAAAAGGGTTCGTTGCAGCGCGGATAAAGAAGCCGCTGAGTGCGCGGATAACCTGGAATAATTTCTAAAACTAACACAAAAAAGGCGGGAAAATTCTTTCCCGCTACTCTTATATCAATCAATCGCAGATTCCAGAGGATATTCTATGTGGAGAAAAATCGTTTCCTGGGCGGTATTATTCTTTTTATTCGTACCCCTTGTTCAAAGTGGAAGCCAGTTAGTTCAGGCTAGGTTACTAGGCTTAGGCGGCAGTATTTGGCCGAACTATGCAATGATCCGAAATGTTTGTATCGCCGATCCGAATGCGGAAGCGGATACAAAAGCAGAAGTCAGCCAAGCGGATATGGACGCTTTGGATGATATTGGTCTAGGAGATACTTCCGGTGGGAAAAATGTTGGAGTTCCAACAGGACCTACTGAAACCCAATTGGAATTGGAGAAGCTTGCAGGCTCTCTAACAACAGGACAAAAAATCTATTGTGGATTTGAGCGCAGGCTTTCTTGGATCACTATCTCAGCCATAGATTATATTCCAATGACAATGGTATTCTTGCTGATCGTAGCAGGAACCGTTTCGACTACTCGAAGATATCATATCGCTCTTAGAAACCCTGAGAACTCCAAAGAGGAAAAGATCACCGAGTGGAGCCAGATCATCGCAAATACGATCATCATGGTTTCTGCAGCATTCATGTATCCTCTTCAAAAAGGTGTGGAAGCTCAGATCCAGGTGCTTTGGGTTTTGGGACTGCTTCTTTTGGCAGGATTAAATTTTTATAATTTAAAAAATCCTGTATTTAAGAATGGAGAAGGAAAACAGAATACCAAACTTTCCAACGCATTATTATGCGTTCCTCTATATTGCTGGATGGCGATTGTCTGCGGATTGTACTTTTTCATTCTGGAAAAACACCCGGCCGGACTTGCGATCTATCTGCAAAAATTGACCGCTCATGCTCAGCTTTATATACAGATCGGTCTTTACGTTTGGACAGGTATTCTTTTAAGAGATACTTCTTTGGGAAGAAGGTTCTTCGATCTTCTGAACCCATGGAAATTCCCTTCCGAACTTATGGCGGTGATCATCGTTGTTGTTGCGGCTCTTCCTACCGCTTATAGCGGTGCTTCCGGGATCGTGGTTTTAGCATTAGGAGCTACTATCTTCAAGGAATTAAGAAGGGCAGGTGCAAGCCAAGAGAGAGCGCTTGCTGCGACCGCAATGTCCGGAAGTTTGGGAGTGGTTCTTCCTCCATGTTTGCTGGTGGTGATTGTTGCTTCCTTAAACTTAGAAGTGACTACCGACGAATTATTCCATTGGGGTTGGAGAGTATTTGCACTTTCTTCCACTTTATTCTTGATCGTTAGCTGGTTTAGCAGGACTGAATCCTGGAAGATCAAACCGGAGCAAGGTGCTTTCGGAAAATCATTAGAAGCATTCAAATCCTTTTCCGTATATTTGGTGATCTCTATCGCTATCGTTCTAACGATCGTTCTTGCACTCGGAACCCATTTTGATGAAAGAACCGCACCGTATATCTTACCAATCGCGATGTTGGCTCTTCTATTCATAGATTATAGAATTTCCAAGAAGGAAAAATTGGAGAAGGGAGAAACTCATAATGAAGAAGTGGAACTTTCCAGAACTTCTTATGATGCAGGCTCTCACTTAGGTGCACTTCTTCTTCTTATGGGGTTATCCGCTTGTATGGGCGGGGTTTTTGAAAGATCGGAAGTGATCGATCTATTCCCGACCCAGCTTGGATCTCCAATGTCTGCTATGTTGATCTTAACATTTGCACTCGTGATCATTGGAATGCTAATGGATCCATACGGCGCTGTAATTTTAGTTTCAGTGACCTTGTATCCGATCGCCAAGGCAAACGGGATCCATCCTTTGAATTTCTGGATGACTGCACTTGTTTCTTTCGAGTTAGGTTATCTGACTCCTCCGGTTGCTCTCAACCACTTGTTGACCAAACATGTTGTGAGAGATCTATTGATAGAGGATAAAAGTTTAGAAGGAAAAGGTTTCTTTGCAAGACATGAACATATCGTGATTCCGATCATTGTTCTGACTCTAACCTTGCTCGTAACCGCTTTCGGACCGATCCTGTATTCTAAGTACGCTGGGTAAGAGGCGCGGAGTTTCGCACAGAGACTGAGGTTTTTTCTCACGCAGAGGCGCGAAGTCGCAGAGGGTTTAAAGTAAGGTAGATGTTGGAATTCCTACAAAACTTTTTTCAGTTCTCCGCGACTTCGCGCCTCTGCGTGGGAATTAAGCTCCGTGCGAAACCACTACTTCTTCTTTTTCTTCTTACCTTTAGTTTTAGGAAATTCCAGTTTAGAAGAACCGATATTTCCCTTTGCAAATTGTTTCTTTTTGGTTTCTATCCAAGGTAAGACCCAAACCAGTTCTTCTGCGAGAGCAAATAAGTTTTCGTTAATATCCACAAGTTCTTCTATCACTAAGAAGTAGGCTACGCTGGACTTTAATTTGCTGTCTCCTTTTCGGATCCGTTTCATCTGATTTTTGTAGATACGAACTTTGAGATCGGAAAGTTCTTTTGCTTTTTTACCCGATCTCGCCTTTTCCACTAAACCAGGAACCTTGTCTGATTGAGCTAAAAGTTCGAAAAGATCTTCCGCAAGTTTACGTAATTCTTTCAGATCTTCTCTTTCGTCCTTGGTGAGACCCGTTTGGAAACGATCTATTTTTTCGGAAGTGTTTCTATGGATATTTGCAAGATTCTCCGCGATACGATCGATATAACCGAGTGCATTTGTGAATGGATGAATGGATTGAAAATCCGACTCATCAAAATGCCTATCCACCAGACTTAAAAAACCGGAGATAGAAGATTCATAATTCTTCTTTAGGTTCTTTAATATTTTAGAAGCCTGTTTGAAATCCTTCTTCTTTCCTCCTATATAACCGGAAGAAAGAGTATTCATCGCCTTCTTCTCTAATAATAAATTTGCTAATAGAGAAGATAATGATTTAGAAAGCGCTTTTTCAGGATGTTTGGAGAGTATAAGAAGTTTTTCCAGGTTCTCATCGTATTCTGCCTTTCTTTTCTTGTGGATACGATTGAATGCAAGGACCAAGAAGAATGTGAATACTAAAACAACTACAACTGCCGCAAAGCCGAATGTATAGAATAGGGCCGCGATAAATCCGCCCGTGAAGGAGGCGAATATCGCAGTCATAAACCATCCGCCTACAACCGTTAAAACTCCGCTTACACGATTGACTGCATTTTCTTTTTGCCAGGCTCCGTCTGCCAGTGAGGTTCCCATCGCTACCATGAAGGTTACGAATGTAGTGGAAAGCGGAAGTTTTTCAATGGTTCCTATGAGGATGAGTGCGGATGCGATTAAAATGTTTACTGAGGCTCTGAGTAAATCGAATGCGTCACTTTCATGCAAACGAACTAACTCCAAGGTTCCGCTTTGTTTGAATCTGGAAGAGATCCAGTTTCGGAGAATAGAAGGCAAAAATCTTTTGATAGGATAATAGATCCCGACTGCGATCTGGACGAATACTCTTGCTACCAAACTAGATTGATACGCCTCTACAGTTTCTCCTTGAGAGCCTAAACTTACTTCTGTTCTTGTGACCGTTTCCGCCTTCTTGGATTTGAATAATGCGATGATCATGATGAGTGCAGCACCGATCAGAAGTCTATTATCCGTAAGAACTTCTTTTCCTAAGCCGGATGCCATTACGCCTGCATCCCAATTGGCTGCCTTGATCAGCTCATGAGTTTGTAAACTTGCGATCGGAACACCAATGAAGTTCACTAAGTCATTGCTTGCAAACGCCATCGCAAGTGCTGCGGTTCCGAATAATACAACGATTTTCAGAACATTAATTTTAGATAATATCAGGATCTGGAATAGGATAGAAAATCCTATAAAACTTAGGGCCAGAATGGTCTTAAAATTTGTCTGGATCCAAGCTAATACATCCTTACTCAAGAAAGTAGACCCTTTCATTGCGGTAAGAAGGATGAAGAAGATCACAACTGTGACCGCAAGTCCTGAGAAGATCCCTCCGAACCATTTCATCGTTTTTTCTAAACGGAAACTGAAGATCAATCTAAAGAAGAACATCAAGATCAGTCCCGCAAAGAATGCGAGTATCACGGAAAGTGCGATCCCGAATATGATCTTTAAAGCGGATTCGGAGTTTATGATCTTAAATGCGTCGTTTAATGTATCTGCTTTGAGGATCGCTAGGACCAAGGAGGCTCCTAATAGTTCAAAAACCAAGGACACTGTAGTGGAGGTAGGAAGTCCTAATGTATTGTATAAGTCCAGAAGGATGATATCGGAGACCATCACGGCCAAAAATAAGAACATCAACTCGGCGAGGCTGAAAAACTCGGGATGAAATATCCCTTTTCTAGCGACTTCCATCATTCCGCTGGAGCTTAAGGCCCCGAGCAGGATACCGAATGCAGAAACGATCAGGATGATTTTTCTGGAGGCTGCTCTAGAACCGACTGCTGAATTCGTAAAGTTCACTGCGTCATTAGAAACTCCGACGAGTAAATCCATTACCCCGAGCACAGCCATGACCGCTACGATGATTAAGAAAATATCCATATTCTTATTTCCTGGAATTATTGGAGAAGAACACCCAGGCAGGGTGATTTGGGTAGTATTTAAGCCAAAGTGGGAGCCTCAACCTAAATTTCCGTGAGTTTCTTTTTCAAAATATGGATTATGAAATGGGCTTTCGATTTCTCCCCGACCTGAAAGAATGGGTGATCTAACCGGTTTTTTAGAAAGCAGAAGACCGATGAATCAATCGTCACGATATAAAAAGGAGGCGGTATGAAGATTTCAGTGGGCAATCTTCCCCAGGAATGGAAGGAAGAAGATTTGGAAAAATTATTCTCCAAATATGGAAAGGCCGAACATATTTCCATCAAAAAGGACAAACTCACAGGACGTTCTCTGGGTTACGGTTCTTTGGAATTGGAAGATGCAGCGGCAAAAAAAGCCCTGGAAGCTTTAAACAAGTACGAGGTTTCCGGAAAAGTTCTAACGGTGGTAGACGCCGACGAATGGAAAAAAGAATTCGATAAAAAACAATCCGTAAAAGGCGGACCCAGCCACAATAAAGTGCAGGGAAGCCAGACCACGGGAGGTTTTGGAAGTTCCGTCAGACGTACTGGAGGTAGAGGAAAATGAATTTAAAAAGAATCTATATATTAACCGCAATTTTAATCTCGGCATTCGTTTTGAGCCTGGGTGTATTCGCTCAAAATGGTCTGGTGATTAAAGATATCAAAAAGGGGACAGGAAAAGAGGCCTTCAATGGGTCTAACGTAACCGTTCATTATACCGGCTGGCTTACCAACGGAAAAAAATTCGATAGCTCCAAAGACAGAGGAACTCCGTTCCGCTTCGATTTGGGTGCCGGACAAGTGATCCGTGGCTGGGACAAAGGGGTCCAAGGTATGAAAGAAGGCGGGGTTCGTAAATTGACTATCCCTCCGGAAATGGGTTACGGAAGCTCCGGAGCGGGGACTATCCCTCCGAATTCTACCTTGATTTTCGAAGTAGAATTGCTGAAAGTTTACTGACAATTTTGTGTTAAATTTGTTGCTTCTATCCTAATGGATCGGAAGCAACAGTAGCAAAATATCACGATTTCACTGCAATTCACGACAAACCTGCATCTTAGTTCCTCTTAATTCTCCTTTTTTTTCATAAACTGTAATATTTAAACAAGCCCGCTCTTCCCATTTACTAAAGGGAGGAAGAAGGTTTTGAATCAAGAACACACATTAGCTAGTACAACTTCTTCCCAATATCGTACCTTATTCGAACACCAGCCATTAGCTGCTTTTTTGGTAGAAGCAGATGGAACCATCGCATTGGTAAACCAGAAGTTCGAAGATATCTCAGGACGTAAAAAATCAGAGATCCAAGGTAGAATGAAATGGTCCCAGTTCGCTCATCCTGACGATACGGAAAGCCTTACCGACGCATTCATGGACAGATTTAGGAACGAAGTCCCTAAAGTGTTTTCCGCAAGAACAAGACTTCTTTCCGCAAACGGATACAAAAAAGTATATGTAAGAGCAAATCGAATTCCAACGGAAGAAGGCAGAGTGCTCGTTCAAATACAAGAGCTGGATGAAGAAGGACTTCTAAAAGATTATTCCTTAGAAGATTCGGATTACCGCTGGCGTTCCTTTCTAATGGAAGGAATGGACTTCGTGGTTATCATGGACTTGAATGGGAATGTATTATTCATCAATAAAACATTCACAGGGGTTCCTGCGGAAGAGATCCAAGGTAAGAATTTTTTCGAAGTATTAAAAACTTCCGATGCATTAAAATTACAAGCAGTCATAGCAAGAGTATTAAACACAGGAAACCCGGAAGCATTCGAAGAATGGAGCAGCTTCACCGGAAAAAGAAGCCATTATTATATCAGGATCTCTCCGGTAACCAAACAAAGAGAGATCAGTGCGATCTTACTTGCGATCTCGGATACCACACAACAAAAAGAATCCGATTCGGATCGTTTGAGAAGAATGGAATCCCAAAGACATAGACAAAAATTAGAGGCCCTGGGGACCCTGGCCGCAGGTGTGGCACACGAGATCAATAATCCTCTTACAGGTATTTTAAATTACGCGGAACTAGTCCGTACCCAAGTAGAAGAGAACGAATCTCTTTCTAAAAATATGGAAGTGATTATCCGGGAAAGTGAAAGAATTTCCGGGATAGTAAGAAGTCTATTAGGTTTTGCTCATAAAGAAGAAGGTATTAAGGCCCACGTTTCTACGGGAGAAATTTTATATTCTTCCATACAACTTCTTTTGCCTTTTCTGGTCCGGGACGGTATCCGGATAGAAGGAATGGAAAGTTTGGTGGATGCGGACTCCGAGATCCCTCTCGTTGTAGGTGAACCCCAAAAACTAAAACAAGTTTTTCTAAACTTGATCACGAATGCGAGGGATTCACTGAACGAAAAATATCCTTTCGAGACGGATAGTAAGAAGATCCAGGTTTCTCAGTCCATCTTCCAGAGAGGGGATACTCGTTTTGTCAGGATCACCGTTAAAGACTGGGGACTTGGGATAGGCGAGGAAAACTTAAATCGGATTTTCGATCCATTCTTCACCACAAAACCAACTACGGTCGGAACAGGGCTTGGACTTTCAGTCAGCTATGAGATCGTCCGAGAAATGGGCGGAGATATAGAGGTAGAAAGCTGCGAGGACGAGTCCGCCACATTTCATATCGTGATCCCGGCTTCGGAAAAGATTTCTTGACCTTGCTTTAGGCGAGGAGATACTTTTGATCTCCTATGTCAGAAGCAGAGGAAAAAACTTCCGGGACCAGAGCACCATTCCAATCCGCTTCTAGAAAAGACGTAATTCGGATCTTAGAAAGAATTACGGACGCATTCTTATCTTTGGACAGGGAACTTAGGATCTTATACGCAAATTTTGAGGCCGAAAAACTTCTGGATATTATCCGGGAAAATTTGGTGGGAAAAAGACTGCCCGAGATACTTCCCCAATTCAATTATACCGCTTTATTTCCCGCAATGATAGAGTCCATGCATACTGGACTTCCAAAAGATCTAGAGATATTGGATTCCAAAGAGAATATCTGGTACGAGGTCCGTATTTTTCCTTCTATCGAAGATATTGCCGTATATCTGAGAGATGTTACCGCCAGAAAAGAAGGAGAAGTAAAACTCAAAGAATCGGAGGAAAGACTTTCCGAACTTGTGAGAACTTCTTTGGATTCTATACTTTCAGTAAATGAATCCATGGAGATCGTGATGATGAATCCTGCAGCGGAGAAGTTATTCGGGTATTCTTCTTGGGAAGTGACCGGAAAATCCTTGGAATTTCTACTTCCTACCAGACGCAGGAAATATATTTCCAAAGTATTACACCAAATTGGCGGAAATCCTGACCGAGGGATTTTCGGTCCTTTTAGGGCCAGACGAAAGAATGGGACCGAACCAATTTTAGAAGCCTCCGTTTCCAAGGTAAATACTTCTTCCGGAAAAGGTTATACTCTTATACTTAGGGATATTACGGACAGAATTTCCATCCAAAAGAAATTAAGAGGTACCGTAGAGGAACTTAAAACAGTAGATAGAGAAAGGTTGGACCTGCTGCAAAATCTGGAAGCGGAAGTGGAGTCTCGTTCCCAGGAACTTTCCAGATTCTATCGTTTAATGAAGGAAGAATTGAATCTTGCTAAAAGAGTACAAAACAGTTTACTTCCACCGATCGATTATTCCATTCCAGGAGTTCAAACTTTTGTAAATTACGTTCCGGTAATGGAAGTGGGAGGGGATTGGTTCGATATATTCGAATTCCGTCCGGGAGTACTAAGAGTGATCTTAGCGGACGCAACAGGCCACGGGGTCCAGGCAGCACTCGTAACAATGACAATCAAAGGAGTTTATGAGCCTCTGAAATACCTGGCGGATTCTCCTGTGGAATTGATCAAGGGGATCAATACGGATTATTGCAGAAATTTCAAAAATCTGCAGATGTATTTTTCCTGTTTTATCTTAGATGTGGATACGATAGAAAGAAAGATCAGATTCGCATCCGGAGGACATCCTGCACTCTTATGGAAATCAAGATCAGGGATCAAACCTTTGGAAAGAACAGGATCTCTTTTAGGTTTGAATTCTAAAATGGAATATCTGGAAGAAGAGTATGATTACTCTGAAGGAGATTCCATACTGATGTTGACGGACGGTATCTTTGAGGAATTCGATTCCGAGCAGAATCCATTCGGAGAAGAAAGGATAGAAAAAATTTATAAAGAGTCCGGACTAAACGGTTTGGAACTTCATTCTCAGATCATAAAGGAAATGAACGCTCACCTGGGAGAAAAAGAACCTCAGGATGATATCACTCTGATTTCCCTAAACCTAACCTAATCTAAGTTGACCTAAAGGTTGATTTAGAAGGACATTCTTTAAGTGTCCGAATTTCTCATACTATTTCCATTACTTCTGGTTTTATTAGGCTTCGGATTTGCAGAATATATTCTTCATATTTCCAAAAGGAATAAGATCCCGGTCCGTATCCATGTAAACGGCACTCGGGGAAAAAGTTCCGTCACAAGACTGATCGCATCCGGTTTGAAAGAGGGTGGATTTTCCGTTCTTGCTAAAACCACGGGCACTATTCCAAGGTTGATATTGCCTGACGGTTCGGAAAAAAATATCATCAGATACGGCGCTCCCAATATTTTAGAACAGAAGTTTGCGATACAAGAAGCAGTCAAACTAGGCGCGGATATAATCGTTTTAGAATGTATGGCACTTGTTCCATTCAACCAAAAAGTTTCGGAAGAAAAATTGATCCGTGCTACGCATGCAGTCGTCACGAATGTAAGAGAAGATCATTTGGAAATTATGGGACCGGAGAAGAAGGACGTGGCTTTGGCTCTGAGCGGTTCCATTCCGGAAGCCAAAATATTATTCACTTCCGAAAAGGAGTTTTATCCGTTCTTCCAAGAGATATGTAAAAGAAAAAATACAGAGATCATTCCGACTCGTCTTGAAAAATATTCGGATCTAGACTATATGCAAGGTTTTGCATATTATGAACATCCTGAAAATGTGGTTTTGGCCTTAGAAGTATGTGGATCTTTGGGAGTAAAACCTGAGATCGCAATCAGAGGAATGTGGTCCCATTCTCCGGATTTAGGAGCTACATTTTTTGTAGAATACGATCTTGGAACAAAAACCGTCGCATTTGCAAACGGTTTTGCAGCGAACGATCCAAGATCTGCAGCAAGTATTTGGGAAAATGCGATCCTAGAATTTCCTGAATATAAATATAAAGTTGCTCTCGTGAATTGTAGAAAAGACAGACCGGAAAGATCGGAACAAATGGCAAAAGAAATACTTTCTTGGAAAAAAAATCCGGCAGACTTGATCTTGATTGCGGGAGAAGAAACTGAAGTATTCAAAAAGACCTGTTCGAAATTCAATTTGGGAAATTCTAAATTAGAGGATCTGAAATATCTGAATGTTAAGGAAATATTAGGCTTTTTCGAAAGGTCTCTGCCTGCCGATCCAGTGATAGTCGGGCTTGGGAATATAGGTGGTCTAGGTTTAGAACTTCTGGAATATTTAAAACAAAAGGAAATACTAAAAAGCTAATATGGACTTATTGAGTATTTCCATAGGATTAGGACTTGGGATCAGTTTATTCTTTTCCGAATTTTTCGGGATAGCAGGCGGGCTTGTGGTTCCGGGTTATTTTGCATTGCAGCTCCAGAACCCGATCAGTATTCTTCTTACATTATCGGTGAGCCTATGTGTTTTCGGTTTAGGAAAGATAATTTCAAAATTTGTAATATTATACGGAAAAAGAAGGACTGCGATCCTATTACTTCTTGGATTCGTATTGGATGCGATAGGGAACGAATGGATATTTCCCGGTATTTTTAAAGAAATGATCCATTTTGATTCGGAAGTAAGGGCAGTTGGTCATATCATTCCCGGGCTTATCGCGGTCTGGATGGATAGACAAGGCTGGCTGGAGACTCTTGCATCTTTACTCACTGCTTCCGTGATCGTCCGTTTGATACTAATCCTATTTCTCGGAAAGGAGTTATTGCCTTGAAGGGGATGTATTGGAAATCTTCTAACAAATCCGTTCTATATTATCTGGTTTTAGCGGTATTTTCCATTTTTGGAATGTATATGGTGGAACATTTTCATTCTGAAAAAATTCAGCCGAATTTTTCGGAAAAAATAGAAGCCGCCAAACTCACTGCAAAAGTATTCGAAGAAATTAAACATTATAAAGAATCCAAGGGTAAAAAGATAGATCTGAAATTTGATCCTTCCGGTTCGGGATTGATCGGCGAATTTTTTACGCCAGTTACAAGTAATTTAGGTTCTCTTAGAGCAAAACAAACTTCTATCAATCCGAATTTTGGTGCATTGATTCTGGAATATTTAATCCAAGCCGGGGTCCAAAAAGGGGATACTGTTGCAGTTTCTCTTTCCGGTTCTTTTCCCGCATTGAATATTGCGGTGTATTCTGCCGCAAAAGTTCTGGAACTAAAACTTGTGATCATCTCCAGTTTGACTTCTTCCCAATGGGGAGCGAACGATCCTGAATTTTTATGGCCGGATATGGAGATATGGCTCTACTCTCGGGGAATTTTTCCCTATAAGTCCTTGGCCTATAGTTGGGGAGGAATAGAAGACCAGGCATTCGGGATCTCTGAAAAAGGGTCGAAGCTTCTACAAAATTCCGCTTCTAAAAACTCTCTCCCAATGTTACATTCCAAAAATTACTCGGAAAGTCTGGAAGAAAGAATAGGTCTGTATTCCGCCACAATCCCTCTTTCCGGATACAAAGTTTATATCAATGTCGGTGGGGGAACTGTTTCTGTAGGAACTAAGAAGAATGCAGGAGAATTTTCTCCCGGTCTAAATCTAAAACATCCAGTCATTCGTGATGGAAGAGATTCAGTCATGAGGCGTTTTGCAAATGAAGGAATTCCAGTCATTCATTTGGTTCGAGTAGAAGAACTTGCCATCCAAAACGGATTTACCATCCAACCTAAAAAACTTCCGGAAATTGGAGAAGGCAAAATTTTCAGAAGATCCGAATATGATCTTCGTTTGGGGACGTCAGTTTTAGTTGGAATATTAGTTTTATTGTATGTATTTTTTAAAAGAGATTCTTTTATAGAAGAAGATAGAGACGAATCTCTTTAAGATCTCAGAAATTTGAATATTTCCTGGTCTCTTTCCTTATCTTCCAATAATACGGATTCATAATGGTTTTTATCCGCTAATTCGTAAACTTTCAAAGTTTGGATCTTCTCTTTCATCTTGTCCATAGCGCTAGAAGGTAAAAGTTCATCCCCCGGTTTAAAGTTCGGTTTTAGAGCGCGGATCACAAGAACCGGGCAGCGTAATGCGGAATAAGGCATTACCTTATTTTCTTGGACAGTTTTGAAAAAATCCTTAGGATCTTTGAAAAGCCTCGCTATAATACCTGCAGGCCTCATTGCTCCACCCATATTTTTTAATTCTGAATCGATCACAAATGGGGGAATGGAACAAAGAACCGGTCCATAAAAAGTATCTCCAGGCATTAGAGACGGAGATAAAGTTCCGATCGGTTCCAATTCATATAATAAGAAATTTTGAATATTCGTATTCCAAACGGAAAGTAATGGAGACTTTTTAGCTTCTTGCAGGTATATTTCCTTGCTAGGGATCCTTCTACCCAGACGAGCCAAAGAACCTTGGATCATAAGCAGATTGGAAATTTTACGTTTGATGGAAAGTTCCCCGCCTCCGTCTATCAGCACCGCTTTTTCTAAGAAACTGGGGAATTTTTCCGCAAATCTAAGAGTGATCCAGGCACCCAATGAGTGGGAAAGTATAGATATTTTAGAATATCCTAATATAGTGGAGAGTTCTTTCAGGTCTTGTGCATGGACTCTGGCTGAATATTCTTCTTTAGGTTTGTCCGAATTCCCTCTGCCTCGCAGATCGTATACGATTACTGTGATCCCTTTTTTAGAAAGACCTTGGGCGATCGGTTCGAAGTTTTTTAGATTTCCGGTTAAACCGTGAACACAGAAAAGAGGGACCTTGGATTTACCTGGAAAGATCCGATAGGCGATTCGGATTCCGGAAGGTAGAGTTGCTATTTTGGAATCCGAACCGAATTGTAACATTCTGAAATGTTTAGGAAACTTCTGCTCCTAAGCGGATCAGAATATTCTCCAAATTTTTTTCCATTTCTGATCTGAATGCTAAATGTAGTAAAGCAATCTTTTCCCTTTTTTTGACTGCGGAGAATCCTTCTCCTTCTCTTTGTAGTTTGAACCAGATCCTGGATTCACCTAATCCGGAAAATTTGATACAAAAATCGTCTTCTTTCAGATCGAATTTTGTGACCGCACCTAATTCTCCTCCGGAGATTGCTTTTGTTAATTTCCGGAGGAAAGATTCCGGATCAGATTCAGTAACCTTGATCAGATCCATATTACACCGCGATCATATAGATCCCTTGCACAAGACCTACGATTGCTCCAAGAACGGAACCGATCAGTATGAGAACATACTCATCCTCTTGGAAAGCGGATCTTAAAATAGGTTCGAATTCTTCCGGTGGGAGATCCTTCATACGTTTGAACATATTATTTTCTATGCTCATCGCTCTTCCCATATAAGTTTCGAGTTTAGTGGAACTTCCTGCCAAAGAATCGCTTACTTTGCGGATGACTTCTTTTTTGGTATTTTCGAAATCGGAATCTTCTCCCTTATTCTCCTCATCTAGCTGCCCGGCTAAGTTCAAACGAGAAGCGGCGGATTCAGTCTCTACTTGGATGGTTTCTACAAGAGTTCTTGCGGCTCTTTTGTATAAGATCTCTTCTAATACGTTTCTTGCGGTAAGGACTTGTGTCGCGAATACGTTAGAATATTTTTTAGAAACTTCTTCCTGTCTTGCGATGAATAGTCCTCTGTATTTGATCGGTCCCACTCTTTTTTCATAAAGAGGGCGGAAGATCATAGTGAGTGCCACCCAATTCGTAATATATCCTACGATGATCCCTTGGATAGGAAGAGTCCACCAAATAGGAAGATAATTCCAAAGGATTGCCTGTAAGATCCCGAGCACTCCACCTAAAGCCCAGCCGCAATGTTCTATAAATTTGAATTCTTTAGAACCGACTTCTTCGAATATGTTTACGATCCTTTCTACATTCGGACCTGTGAGTTTACGTAATACCAGTGACCTGAAATTGAAAACGGAGGATACATTCTCCTTCACCTGGGTCATGATATTTTTTACCGTATGAGCGCATTTTTCTTGTACCGCTCTTACGATCTCTTCTCCATGTCCGTTCTCTAAATGTTTTCTTAAGATCGGATTGATATGATGAACGATCTCATGAGTGGCAGAAGGGATCAGATCATTTAGAACAGGTTGGAACTCGGTCTCCAATTGATCCGGATCCACTTTGGAGAAAAAGTCCTCTACCTTGATGAGCCTCTCTGTCATGATATTCACGGATTTAAGGGCCAATTTCTGGGCCTTCTTCGGAACGATCCCCTGCCATCCTAGATAAGGAGGAATTCCCACAAATTCGAGGGGATAAAATGTCATTTTTAAGGCTACCACGTTGGTAAACCAACCCACGAATCCGTAGGTGAAGGGCATCATAATGATCCCGATCAATTCTTTGTTTTGACTGAAGAAGGACAGATCCATATTTTCAATTCCTGTAGCGTGCGCTATACTATTCGGTTCTATTGCAAAGTCCTTTTCGACCCAGCGCACTGCAAGTTATTTTTCCGTTCGTTTTTCGGATCTGAACTCTGGGTTTTGAAAAAAGATTTTTCAGAGTCGAATAAAACCCGGGAATAGACCTCTCCAGTTTTTAAATATGAAGTCCTCATTCTTTCCATATTGGTGTATTCTAATGGATCCTTCCGGATTGATCCTTGAGACCAATCTGCCTTTGGAATCCTGGAGACAAAACCCTCTCTCTTATTTTTTACATGGAACGGAGAAGATCCAAGGGGAGAAGGGAAGCGCTGTCCTTTCTTGGCAGCCTGAAAAAAGCCCTATTTCATTCCCTGGGAATATCGGGATCGTCGCGACTTGGACGCTTACTCATGGGATATTTTGGATCAGGATGGAACCGATGGAAGAAGGTTCCGATTTTCTGATCGAAAATTCCTTTTGGAAGGAGTTCTTATCCAGCGACAGACCGTTCCGACAAATTTTCGAGACCAACCAAGCGATCAAATGGATCTTAGATCCGGACTCGGGAGATATTTTATACGCGAATCAGGCAGCGAGCCAATTTTACGGATACAGCCAAGAAGAACTCTTACGGATGAAGATCACGGATATTAATATCTTCACAAAAGAACAAATTTTCGAAGAGATGAAACAGGCCGCGTTCGAGGCCAGGCAATATTTCCGCTTCCAACATAAATTAAAAAGCGGAGAGATCCGTGAGATGGAAGTCTATAGCGGGCCTCTGCAGTTCGGAGGCAAAAGGGTTTTATTCTCCATTCTATACGATGTCACTGAAAGAGTGAGAGCCATTTCTTCTTTGGAAGAAAGTGAAAGAAGGTATCGTTCCTTAGTGGAAAGCGCCTCCGATTCCATCATCATTACGGATTTTGAAACTAAAATTTTGGAAGTGAACAGAAGATTATCCGAACTTTTGGAATATACCAAAGAAGAACTCAAAACATTCACATTAAAGGATATTCTGGATGAGGATAGTTTTGCAGACGCGGTAAATCGGATCCCAATATTAGAGATCGGTAAACCCGTAATTTTAAATAGAAGGTTCAAAAGTAAGTCGGGGAGAATTATAGAAGCGGATGTGAATGCGGTTCGGATAGACGAGTCTCGTTATATGGGGATCGTAAGGGACGTGACCGAAAGAAATTCTATGACAAGGACATTGGAGAGATCTTTAAAAGAAAAGGAGGCTATGCTCCAAGAAATCCATCATCGGGTCAAAAATAATCTACAAGTCGTATCCAGCCTTCTGGGCTTACAATATGAGAATACGGAAGATCCGAACTTAAAAAGGATCTTGCAGGAATGTGAGAACCGGGTCAAGTCCATGGGATTCGTTCATGCCGAATTGTATAGATCCGAAAATTTCGCGGCAGTCGACCTGGAAAATTATTTTACCACAGTTTCTTCCAACCTGATCCGTGCTTATGGAGGACTTCCCCGCATCCAACTCCAATTGGATCTAAGCTCCTTAGAGGTGAGCATTGAAAGAGCGATCCCTCTAGGACTGATCTTAAATGAACTTCTTACCAACTCGTTAAAATACGCTTTTCCGGAGGATCGTTCCGGAAAAATACAAGTCAGGATCTATAGAGAAGAACCGAATATCATCTTCTCATACTCAGACGACGGGATAGGATTTCGAAAAGAAAATCAAAACGGCTCCGGGACCATAGGCATCCAGCTCATCGAGATCTTGTCCAGGCAGCTTAAGGCGAACTCAGAATTTACTTCGGAAAATGGAGTTGTTTTTCGTCTTAGAATTCCGGACCGGAATCCAGGAAAGTAGCTTGATGGTTTTTTTCTAGGCTTAATACTCGGTCTTTGGTAAGGAACACATGCAACACACTACAGAAGAAATCCTACACCAGATCTATTTATTTTCCAGCTTCTCTATGGATGAATTGGCTAGAATAGCTGAGAAGACTAAATACAAGGTGCTCGAACAAGGGGACGCAGTTTACCAAGAAGGAAACGATGCAAAAGCGTTCTACGTGGTAATGTACGGAACTCTAAAAATTTTGACCTCTACCGAAAAGGGTGACGATGTAAACGTAACTACGATTGCTACCGGCGATCATTTCGGAGAATTCCCATTTTTGGATCAGGGAAAAAGAGCAGGAACGGTAGAAGCAATGGAACGTTGCGAACTTTTGGAAATTCCTTTCGATCATCTACAGCATATCTTGGATGGAGATAAGGAACTCGCTCTTAAGTTTTATAAAGGGATCACCAATTATCTGGTGAAAAGAATGAGACTTTTGACTCATGACTTAGCTTACGCTAGAGAATTAAAAAAACGTTATTCGTGATCGGACTATGAACCGCAAATTTTTCCCAATCTACCTTCTACTTATTTTTTTCGCGCTGGTCTCTTGTTCTGAGACCCTGGTCAAAACAGGCATCGGTTATGAAAGATGGAAGGCCGGCCTGGAAAAAAAACAAACCAAGTTAGAACCTTGGAACTGGGTATACTTAGAGGGTGGCCAAGGCAGCGAAAAGATCCTAATGGTCCATGGATTCGGCGGTGACAAAGACAATTGGACTAGATTCTCCAAATGGCTTACGCCTGCATATACCGTAGTAGCGGTGGATCTTCCCGGTTTTGGGGAGAATGATAGAATCGCAGATCAGGATTATAATATTGCCCAGCAAGTAAAACGGCTGGATGAGTTCGTTACTAAGCTTGGCTGGGAAAAATTCCATATCGTAGGAAACTCCATGGGAGGAGCGATCTCCGGAGTGTATGCGGCAACTTATCCGCAAAAGATATTGTCCCTAGGACTATTCGCTCCTTCCGGTGTGAATAGTCCCGAAAAAAGCGAGTTATCCAAAAATTTGGAAAAGGGAAAGAACAACTTAGTTGCGACTAATGCAGAAGAATTCCAGGAATTGATGAAATTCATTTTCGTAACTCCTCCTCCGATCCCTTCTTTTTTAGCTTCTTATTTCGCGGAAAAAGCGATTAAAAATTCCGAATTTAATAAATATATATTCAAACAGATCCGATCTACTGGATTTCCTTTGCAGGAAAATATGAATAAGATCCAAGCGAGAACCCTGATCCTTTGGGGAGATACTGATAGAGTATTGAGTGTCTCCGGAGCTGCGGTATTAGAGAAAGGGATCAAAGGATCTAAAAAGGTGATCTTGAAAGATATGGGCCATGTTCCCATGCTGGAAAGACCGGAAGAAGTAGCGAATACTTATAAAGAATTTTTAGTGAAGTAAGCTCCAAGAAAACTTAGTTTTCTTGGAGTTGTTCGGAGTTGCGATGGCTCTTGCCAAACTTCTAAAATGGTTTCAAAATCGGAATCTTCGAAAAAAAATAGAAAAAGAGATCCGCGCCCTCGCACCCGAAGTATTTAACGACTATCTATACCGGATAGACGTATTAGATAATGGAAATCTAATATTAAGCTGGGCAAACGAAGGATTCCTGAAATTTTGCGGGATCACGATAGACGATTTGAGTAATCCTTGGCCTGCTGCAGATCCGAAATATTTTCATCCTGATGACCTCGATCTGGTCAAACAAAGAGTAAGATCCTTATTATCCGGAGCATCCAGAGCGGACGAATATAGGACTTATGGTCCCGATGGACAGATCCGTTGGTTAAGAGACCATGCCCATCCGATTTGGGATCCCGTCAAAAAGCGAGTAGTCCAAATCTACGGTTCCATCCAGGATCTTACTCCATTAAGAAAAAGTGAAATAATTCTACAGGACCAGCTTTCCTATACGAATATTCTTTTGGATAGTACTGAAGAATGGGTGATCCGGGTAAACCAAGCAGGAAAAATACAATATGTAAATTCTTCCGGAAGATCGGAGGTCAGAAGACAATTCGGGATAGAGTTACTTCCCGATTCTAAGATCTTATCTTTGATCTCGGAGACTCATAAGGAAATTTTCCAGGCACAGCTAAACAAGGCATTTTCAGGCGCAAAGGTCAAATGGCATTTTTCTAAACTATTCCCCGTCCAACCCAACTCGGAACTTGAAGTTTCATTCGCTCCCTTATCCAAGGAAGGGGCAATTAAAGAAGTCGTAATATTTCTAAAAGACGTAACCCTTAGGACGGTTTGGGAAACTGCACTTCTCGCCAGCGAAGAGAAATACAGAAAATTAGTGGAGGTCTCGCCGGATGCGATAGGCTTACACGCAGACGGGAAAGTAATCTATATCAACCAGACCGGTCTCAAGATGCTCGGTTACGAAACTGTGGAAGAAGTAGAAGGAAAACCGATCATAGATTTTATCCACCCTGAATCCAGACAGGTCGTTGGAGAAAGAGTTCTTAAAGCGATGCTGCAATCGGAACCATTGGAACCGATTGAGGAAAAATTTATCCGTAAAGACGGAACGGAGATCTCCGTCGAAGTTTCCGGAGTGGCGTTCGAGCAAAGAGGACAGAAACTCATGCAGGTGATCGTAAGAGATATCACCGAAAGAAAAAAAGCGGAACTTGAGTTAGGCGAACTCAGAAAAAAGATCTTACAAACGAACGATAGACTGCAGGCAATTATAGAAGGTGTGAAGGATTCCATCTGTGCGGTGGACATGGATCTAAGAATTATTTCCTGCAATACTGCATTTGAACTTATGGTCTGGAAACTATATGGAAAAAGGATCACTGTAGGCCAAACGATCTGGGATATCTCGATCGATAATCCGGAAGAAAGAGAAAGAATTATCCGAAATTGGAGCCGCGCTTTAACGGGTGAAGTTTTTAGAATGGAAAGAAAAATTTCAGGCTTAGTTAAAGATTCTATCGTGTTAGAGATCAATTACAGTTCTATCCGCGATGAAAGCCATAATATGATAGGTGCTACCCAGATCATCCGGGATGTTACCGATAGATACCAATACGAAGAAACCTTAAGAAAATCCTTGGACGAAAAAGAAGTGATGTTGAAGGAGATCCATCATAGGGTAAAAAACAATCTGCAAGTGGTTTCCAGCCTTTTGAGTTTGCAGACCGATTTTACGGATGATCCGAAACTAGTTTCTATTCTAAAAGAATGTGAGAGAAGGATCCAATCCATGGCTCTAGTTCACAAGGAACTTTATCAAAACGATACGATCGCAGATGCGGATTTCACGGAATATCTAAACAATTTACTGGTAGCACTTGTCCAGTCGTTCGGTGCGAACAAAAGAGTGAATTATTCTATAGAATCCCAGGACATACGTTTAAATTTGGATTTTGCGATCCCTCTTGCATTGGTATTCAATGAACTAGTTTCAAATTCCTTAAAATACGCATTTCCAGGGAACCAAAATGGAGAGATATTCATCTCCATTGCCAAAAAGGAAAATGGGCTTTCTATTTCTATCGGAGATAATGGAGTAGGACTTCCTAAAACAGTGGATGTTAGAAATTCGGAAGGATTGGGATTACAATTGGTAGGGATGTTATTGGATAAGCTGAAAGCAAAATGGGGACTGGAAACTGTAGATATAGGCACCAGGTACAAAATAGAACTTCCTATCCCTAAATAGTCTCTTAAAAGAATTGCTTCTCATCCGGTTTTAAAAAGGCTGGAAGCGATGAATCTAATCTCCATTGATAAGGTCGGTAAATCCATCGGCGAAAAACAACTCTTCCAAGGTTTGAGCTTTGGGATAGACGAGGGAGAAAAAACAGGCCTGCTCGGGATCAACGGATCCGGAAAATCCACATTACTCAGGATCTTACTCGGAATAGAAGAGCCTGATACCGGCAAAGTAGTCCGAAACAGAGAACTTAAAATTTCATTCTTATCCCAATTCCCCGAATTCGATCCGAATAAAACGGTATTAGAACATATACTTTCAGGTTCTGGAATTCTTTTAGATACGGTCAGAAGATACGAAAAAGCATGTATCGAACTGGAAAAAGGAGGAGAAGAGGCCGAAAAAGAATACCATGCCGCAATGGAGGAAATGGATTCTAAACAAGCATGGGAACTTGAATCCAAACTCAAAAATATATTAAGAGAACTGAATATACCTGACCTTTCCAGAAAAATGGGGGAACTCTCCGGGGGAATGGCTAAAAAAGTCTCTCTCGCACAGGCACTAACGGACGAGTCTAATTTTTTAGTTTTAGACGAACCTACCAACCACCTGGATATAGATGCGATCCTTTGGCTGCAGGACTTCTTAAAAAGTACTGACAAAGCGGTCTTACTAGTTACACACGATAGATATTTTTTAGAAGAGATCGCTAACCGTATCTTGGAAATAGATAGAGGGAATTTCAGGATCTATCCCGGGAATTACGATCTTTACCTGGAAAAAAAAGTAGAGATGCAGGTGATCGAAGAGAAGGAAGAAGCAAAACGAAAATCTTTTCTTAGAACGGAACTAGAATGGTTGAAACGCCAGCCTAAGGCCAGAGGTACTAAGCAGAAGGCCAGAACGGATCGTGTGATCGAGGTAATGGAAAGGAAAAAAGCGGGCAAAGATATAGTCCTGGATATTTCAGTTTCAGGAAGAAGGCTTGGCGGTAAAATATTAGAATTAAAGAATATTAAAAAATCCTATCCCAAGATGGAGCTGATCTCCGGATTTTCCTACGTATTCAAAAGTAAAGAGCGTATAGGGATCGTAGGACCTAACGGTGCTGGAAAGACCACACTTTTGAATCTGATTACCGGGAGAGAAAAGACGGACTCCGGGGATGTGGCGGCGGGATTGAATACGAGTTTCGGATATTTCGATCAGCTTGGAAAAGAACTCCCCGGTCCCAAAAAAGTATTGGAATATGTAAAAGAAGAGATCGCGCCTACGATCAAGATGAACGACGGAAGTTCTTGGACCGCTTCTCAGTTTCTGGAAAGGTTTTTATTTCCTCCCCAATTACAGCAGACTAAGATAGAAAGGTTATCCGGCGGTGAGAAGAAAAGACTTTATCTAATCCTGCTTCTAATGAGAAACCCGAACTTTTTAGTTTTGGATGAGCCCACAAACGATCTGGATATTCCGACTCTCTCCGTGCTCGAAGAATTTTTGGACGATTTTCCCGGAGTGGTGCTCGTAGTTTCTCACGATCGTTACTTCATGGACCGTGTCACCGATTATCTATTTGTGTTTAAAGGGGAAGGGAAGATAGACAGATTCCCTGGAAACTATTCGGAATATCTGGAATACAGAGAATACGAAGAAAAAGAAACCAAGACAAACTCTCCCAAGCCGACTGAAAAACAATCGGACAATAAGAAGAAGGGCCTAAGCTACCAAGACAAAAGAAAATTGGAGATCTTGGAAAAGGAGATACTTTCTTTAGAAACGGAGGAGAAGGAACTGGTCCAAAATCTGCAGTCAACAGATCCGGAACTCTCCAGAAAATCGGGAGAACGACTGAGCAATCTGCAAGAAGAGTTACAGAAGAAGGTCACTGAATGGGAAGAGCTTGCTTCTAAAGAATAGAATTTGCTCTAATCTAACAAGACTCAGTTGGGTCCTTTACATAGATTCACATTTTCAGTCCTATTAAACAGTGTTAAACGAACTAATCCAAAGTGATTAGTTTTTGCTGCAGAATATTCCTAAATCCATGATTTTTGTTCCTTAGTGTCGCTCGATGCTTGACGGAAAAAGAACTAGGAGCATCTTCCTTCCTATGAAACGTCTGACATTGCTATTCCTATTTTCTTATATTACATTAACGAATTGCGGCAGCGATTCCAAACAAGATCTAAGCGGTTTACTATTATTGTTAGCAGGAGGACCAGGTAGTTCATTTCATTGCGGTCAGACGGTTGCGAATCCTGTTCCTTATACAACTACGACCAATCAATCGCCCGCTAGTATTTCTGATTTTATAAATGCCGCAGGTGGTAATAACTGCGGATCAGCTTCTTTAGTGGATAATGATGATGGAACAGTCACTGATACCCAAAACCATTTTTTATGGACCCTTTGCACTGCTTACAAGCCTGCCGGTACCATCCTTCTGTACGATTACGTTACTTCGAATTGTAATGCGGGAGGAGTGGTTACTGCAGATAGGGATATTACGCAAGCTCAGGCGGTTACATTTTGTGAAAATTTAAATTTTGCCGGTCATACTGACTGGTTCTTACCGGATGCAATTCAGTTAGATACTTTATATATTTCAACAAGTCCGTTTTCTTTAACTCCATTCGGAACGAAAGAATCCTTAAAAAGGCTCGGCGTTGTTTGGACTTCAACCCAAACTACTGATAAGATCATTCATACTTATACAAGCGGAACGGTAGCTCAGCGTTATGTAGCCGTTGCGGATTCTACCGGTCTTGCCAGTTTGATTTGTGTAGCTAAATTATAATTGTTCTAGATCGATTTAAGGTGCGCAACCAGCATCATCTAACTCAAAGGCTCCGATAGAATAACCTGCGGAGCCTGACGGAGTAGTTCCACCTGAAGATGTCGTTCTAGTTACTGGAGCGGCAATAACTGCATCCAGTTTATAAGCCGGATCGAAACTGTTTAAATATGCGGATGTTTCTACTCCACCGAAAGCTATACTACATGGCCCACCTGCTGCAAGGTTGAGAGACAACCAAGGTTGAAGCGCGGGATATCCCGCGAGAGAAGGAGTAAATGTAAAGTTTTGATCCGATCTGGTAGTAGAAAAACCGTCGTTCATGAACTTATCGCTGAGTACCGCTAATACGCATAATCCAGCGTTGGTAAATACTCCAGTACATAGTAAATTAAAATTTGTTGAAACAGAATGCACCATCGTGCCGGAGCTGCAGGTTAGATTATTTCCTCTGAATGTTGCTACAGTGGAAGGATCATTCGTAAAATTAGCGCATACTCCGTTTGAACCTTGAGCCATAATCAAGTTATTATCCATCTGCGCATTAGTCGCTGCTCCGGTCATATATAGTCCGTAATTCGAACCTACAGTAGCTCCGTTGGCAAAGATCGTGTTTCCCGCTATATAGAATTTAGTCAGGGCTGTTGCATTCTCTTCGGCACGGATCCCATAAGCAAACTTAGAAGTTACGGCAGCATCCGAATATGGGCGGAAATTCATCGTATTATTTATTATTGCCACTAATGTATCTACAAAATTCACGATCCATACTGAATGGGAATCGTTCGCAGCTTTATCTCCGCTGATCCTATTTCGAAGCAGATAGGCGTTAGAATTATAGCTGTAAACCGCTGAAGAATTTAACGCGCCGAAGCCGCCCTTGATCACATTCGTGTCTATTTGGTTATTAGAACTGGAGCTAAGCAGGTAGATCCCTCCTCGTGTTCCAGTGGAATTCTCGACTCCGAGTCCTCCTTCTCCCCCTGAAATATAATTTCCATAGAGATACACATAACTATTCGAATCTCCATTTAGGATCCGAATAGCGAATGCGTTAGGTTTCGATTCGTCTGCAAATATACTAAACCCTTGGATTACATGTGCTTTCGTGGAATCCCCGCCCATACCACTTGCTGTGATTGTGATCGGAGCACATTCATTAGAGCTTAAAACTATTCCGGAACATTGTGCTACGGTTCGGTTATCTAAGATCCTAGTAGGAGTGCCTGTCAGATCCTGGATAGAAAATGTGGGATCAAAACTTCCCACAAGCCGGACTCCTCCGGACGAGGTTAAGGAAATCGGAGATACTGATCCTGAAATGATATAGTTTCCGCCTTCTACGAACACGGAACAAACGCTTGTAGAAGAACATTGATTGACCCCAGTTTGGATGGTCTTACAAGAATCAGTCGGATCTGTACAACTATTACTATCGTTACCGGAAGTATCGCTTACAAAGAAAACATCACCTTCCATCATTTTAACGTTTAGAGATATGGTTGCTCCATTATTTGCAAGTGCCACCGCATCCTTACAACCTGTAAGTATGAATACAACGTTAAGAGGGAAGGTCAGCGCGCCGAAGGACCAAGGAAGAGTAGTAGGAGCGACCCTTGCAGTATTCCCGATGTAAGTTATACCGGGACTTCCACTGGCCGTTCCGGCGGAATAAGGAGGACCTCCTGCAGTTGCATCCAACGAACAGCCGGTCACAGGACCTGAGAACGTAAAATTCATGGCCTTAGTGGCGGGGAAAAAAGAACCTGCTGCAGGCACACTTGTTTTCATCAGGCTCAAACAACTGATCTGTAGATTTACATCCGCACCGCTGATTGTCCCGTTTGCCGGAGAAGTAACAACCTGGCAGATATGGGTAGAAGGAACCGTAGGGACCGTTCCGATAGTAATATCGTAAGCTAAACCGTCCCCCACATCAAAACTCACGGTTCCATTGGCGGAAGTCGTTTTTAGGTCCGTTCCATTATTATAAATTTCTAAATTAGTAGTGTTTGTGCTGTCTATTCCCGTAACGGAAACATTCGCCTTATACCAGTTCTCCGCACAATTTATTACGAATGTGGTGTTTGAAAAAGTAAGATTGAGATTCGGGTTACTTATAATACAAGTCTGGGTAGGAAGAGTAGCAGGTTGAGTAATAATGCTTAAGGTATAAATAATATTCGGATCGTAATATCCTGCGAAAGAATCGGTCCCTGCCGCTGAGAATGTAAGTTGTTCTCCTGTGCTTCCTAATTCCACCACCAAAACACCTGAGTTAGTGAGGCCGTTTACCTGAACATTCAAAGGGAAGGCGGTTCCTGTCAAATAGGACACAAAATTAGATATATTCATAAAATCTAAAATGCCCGATTTTTTAGGACGTGTATAACAACCCATCGTGCTCAAGGTGAATACGATCAGAAAAATGGAATATAATTTGGGGAGAAAATTCTTTAGAGTTACCATGCGAATTCCACTCCTAATTCCATTCTTTGCTGTAGAAGATAAGAACTGCCGGAAGCATAAGTTGCCGCTCTGTCGGACTCTCTTGCATTTCTGAGGATTGGCGAGACTGATACCGGAGTATCGGTTCCTTCTACCTTTACTTGTTTAGGCCCCGGGAAAAATCCTGCGTCGATCACATTGATTAGATAAAAGAATCCTAATACTCCTAATGCCACTCCTAACTGGTTGTATTCTCCCACAGCATGAGAATATTTAGGAGAGATCTGAGTATAATTGTATAATGCAAGATTGAATAGTGCAGGGTTCCCTGATTGTAAGAATGCGGCGTTGTATAAAATATTACTCTGTCTGGCCGTATCTAACTCATGAGTGGCGCTTAAATAGGAACTTCCTCTTACCGCAGCATAACCACCTGCGACTAAAACCAAACTTGGAAAGATTGCAGTTCTAAATGTGGACTTCTTTTGGTAATATTGTCCCCATCCTGGGAGGACTGCGGATCTTGCGGCAGCTCCCAAATCAAAGATAGAAGGCCCTGAGGATCCAGAATAAGAGGACTTGGATTCTAAAGCGGCTAACTCATCTTCCGTGTCCGCGACTAAGAAATAATTTTCCCTTTCTGTGGACTTGTTCCGCGGATTTTCCAAACGTAAGGTAACTGCTCCTTCCGGAGACTTCTTCTTATCTATGGTAACTACCATAGTTTCGGAATTTTTGAGATCGATAGACTTAACCGGGATCTCATTTCCTTTAGAATCTTTTAATATTACTTTTGTGGCATCCGTAAAATGTTTACCCTTGATCTCGAAAGTTTCAGGCATGTCCTTACTTAAGAACTTACTTTTTTCGGCGGCGATCACTTCGGGTTTTTGGGAAAGGATCACTTCGAACGGGATCCAAGCGGAGAATACGGAAACTCTACCGTATTTATTTAATACACCAATTCTATGTTCGTACGCACCGGGGGGTAATTCTATCTGTATCTGAGAAGCGTTCGTTTTTTCCCTGGTGATCTTTCCACGGGAATCTTTGATCTCTACTTGATAACCGCCTGCGTCAGGAATAGGTTTCCATTCCAATTTTACTCCTTCTTCCTTAGCGGAAATAGGAAGAGAGAATAAAAGGGATCCGACTAAAAGGACCGCAATCGTAGTAGATTTTCGGGATCTTTTACTCAACATAGAATTCCTTAGGAGTCAAAATCTCCGGTGCTTTAAAAGTAGCGGACATGATTACTTCGAAATCCCTGGTCAAAGGAAGGGTTACGCGGATCTGCCCGGAGCTGTCCCTGTATTTTGCGCTCAGTCTCCACTGGTATTTTCCTTCTCTTAACTTATACAACTCTCGATAGTCGTAAGATTCTCCCTTTATTTCCTTTTTAAATACCGTTTTTAGGGTTTTTTGGTCTGCCTCTAAAAGCTCCAAAATGTACGCCTCAGATTTGCCTTCAATTTCCCAATAAAATGACAAACTTGGTTTCTCATCCAGGTCTATCTTATCTCTATCTCGCGGATATACAGGCGAAATAAAAGGAGCAGAGTCCGAGGTCTTAAATCCGGAAGAAGGGCTGCTCGTCAGAACTTCTCCCTCCGGAGAAAGTAGAGTCACTTTCCAATAATAGTCCCCAGGACCTTGGAGAGGCACGGAGTTCTGTCCGGAACGGACCGAGGTTTCGAATATCTTAGAACCAAAATTAGGATCTTTAGAAACTTCTAATTTATAAGTTCCACTTGGATCAGGTCTGTCCCATCTGAATTGTAATTTGCCGTCCACTGGATGACCTAACTCGGATCCGTCTTTAGGAAAGGAAAGCCGGATGGAACCCAGAGGTTTTAAAGTGAACTTATTTGTAGAAGATAATATCTCTACTTCAGCATTAGAAATCGCTTTAATTCTCCAGAAATAAGTCCCTTCTTTCCAATCAAGATCCGGCTTCACAAAATTGGAGTTAGTCGATTTCGAGAAAACTATATTTTTGAGATCGGGATCGGCGGATACTTCCAGGGAATAAGATTTGAATTCCTTGCTGGAACTCCAACTGAAGAAGGAGCCGGATTTGAATACACGTATCCCTATCTCCTCTCCCTGTAAAGGTTTCAGAAGTTTAGGAGGTTCTGCCTGTTCAGATTTACGTAAAACAAAAGAGACAGCATCCGAACTCAGCTCGGTGAATCCTTGTTTATCCGAATTCATTTTGACTCTGGCAAAAAATTGTCCTTCCGATCTAGGTTCCCATTTTAAGAAACCGGAAGAAGAATCTCCTGTATATACGATTTGTTTAAAATTCGAGTCCGAAGAAACTTCCAATTTATATTTTGTCTGGGAATCGAATGTACTCCATTGGAAACGGACCGGTGGAGCGGTTTCTGTATAGGAGAATGTTTCTTTGTTGGTAGGGGAGACCAGTCTTGGTTTATTCCAAGAAAGGATTTTAAGGTTTTTAGAAGAACTGAATTCGTCTTTTCCCGACTGAGGATTTTTACCTGCGAGTCTCCAATAATAAGAACCGTTAGGCAGTGAGATGGAGGCGTTTGTTCCGCCTGCATTCAATTTTTTTAAACCTGTCCTGAAACCTGAATCTTTCGCGACTTCCAATCTGAATGTTTTAACACTCGGAGAATTTTTCCATTCGAATCTAACGGGAAGTGATTCTCCCGCTAAAGGAAAATATGATTTGTCCGGAGGAGAAACTGTTTCCAGATTTAATGTATGGACCTCTACTTTTCCGTCTTTTAAGTCTGCGGATTGGTTTTTACCTACTGTATTCTCTCCGGAAGAGGAGACTACCTTAGCCTCTCCTTGTTTTACTTCCAGGTTTAAACCTTTATTATTCTCGTCCTTTGAGATTTTTAAGTCCGAATTTCCGAGAGAGATCTTAGTATCTCCCGAACTGATCTGCAAATTGCCTGATCCTCCTCCGGTTGCGGAAAGTGAACCGGATACGAAGCTGATCTTGTCGGTGTCTTCCACAAGGATCATACTTCTTTCGTCCATTCTGATCTCTGCGGTATTGTCTCCATCGGTAAAAAGTAATACTGCTTCGGAACCTTCTTCCGTACGGATCGTGTCCCTGTATCGGATCGGATCAGACTCGTCCAATTCCTCCCAGATCACTTCAGAATCAAGTTTTCTTAATATTTTGAGTTGTTTCGTTTTGAGTTCGCCGACTATCTTATTGGTCCCCGTTTTAGGGCCTGCGTTGGCGTATAGATATAATAACCCCGAAAAAAAGAATAGGAGCAGAACTAAAGCAGTAACGACGACTCTGCCGTCATTCAAGTATTTCATACTTTAATTCCTCTTCTTCATCTCCTGTTTTTGTTTTTTTCTTAGATTCGTATTCTATTCCGAGTTTTTTTCTCAGATCATTCAGATCCCTCGGACGGTCCATATCGTCTTTTCTTCCCAGGACCGCGTAAATGGTTTGGGGTTCTTCTTTTCCCTTTACCTTGATAGATTGCATTTTTTCGACCGCAAAAATATCTTTTACATGATCCAGAAGATCTTGTGTGATCAAAATGTCAGTGCCGAAAGGTTTGTTCAAAGCTTCCACACGAGAGGCTAGGTTCACTGCGTCACCGATCACAGTATATTCCAATCTTTCTTCCGAACCGATCTGACCCGCGATCACAGGTCCAAAATTGAGACCACAACCGATACGGATGATCGGCTTTTTATCTCCGCCTCTTCCTTCGTTAAATTTAATAAGAGCGGCTCTCATTAAAAGTGCACCGTTCACAGCATTTTCTGCGTCTTGTTCGGAAGTGCGGACCGCTCCCCAGGTTGCCATGATCGCGTCCCCGATAAATTTATCCACGATACCGTGAGTATCGTTCACACATCGGACCATCTCCGTCATGTACTCGTTCAAGAATTCAACCACTTCTTCCGGCTGCAGTTTTTCCGATATAGCTGTGAAGGAACGAATATCCGAGAAGAAGATGGCACACATCTTTCTTTCCCCGCCAAGGGTTAATTCCTTGTTCAATACCATTTCGGCGATCTCTTTGTTTACGAAACGGCCGAGTGCGTCTTTTACCTTCTCTCTTTCTTCCAGACCTTTTCCCATGCTCACGAAATAATCGGTCAAAACGCCGATCTCGTCTCTTGTGGAAGACTTGATACCTATCCTGAAATTTCCTTTCGCGATCTCCACTGTTGCGGTCAAAAGTTTTAATACCGGAATGGTAATGGTTCTTGCTAAGAAGAATACGATGATGAGCGCGATACAAAGTGCGATCGCCATGATAAGAAGGTTTTTGGTCTGGATCCTATAGACCATCTCGAAAACTTTTTCTTCCGGAACGGAAACGATTACTCCTGCTCCGCCAAAACCTAATTTTTGGTAAGAACCATAATATCTGGTCTTAGTAGAATCTTCGTATCTTGTCTGTTGGCTGTCCTCTCTTACGGAAGAAAGCATCGTTTCAAAAATAGGCAGGTCCGCCCAATTTGTTTGGGATGCAAGAAGTTGAAGATCATGGTGTGCGATCAGATCTCCATCACCATTGATCAGGAACGGAACGTTAATATCTTGTTTTTGGAATACGGAGAGAAGCCTTTCTGCTCGGATGATATAAAGTAGAACGGACTTACTCTGAGAATCATATACAGAAATGGAAAAAGTAGGTTCTTTAAAATTAGGCGTTAGGTTATCTATTCTTCCGCCTGATTGGATCGTTTTTAAAAAAGAAGATTCCTTTTGAAAAACTGCCGCATCCAATTCTTCTCTATTGGAAGAGATCCCTTCCAAGTAAGAGTCGTTGTAGAGAACGGTTCTTTTTTTAAGTTTGTCTCCTTCCGCGGAATAAATTCCCGCTAAAAGAAAATCAGGTTCGTTCCTGAAGAATAGATCCGCGTAAGCTCCCGGACCTTTAGGATCCAAAAGTTTTTCCGTAAGAGTTTTACCCTTATCACGAATATCTTTTAGATCCGATTTTACCTTGATCCCTAAAATATTCACCAAAGAAAAGTTAGTCTCTAATACTCTTACTTCGTAGTTCTTTTTGAACTCGCTGGATGCGTATAAAATGACTGTGGAAACTGTGACAGTGAGCAATAAAGAGATCACTGCCATTAGTTTCAGCTGAAGAGGGAATTTTGCGGTCGTCGCCAAATCTCCCATATCCGCGGAAGGAGCAGGAGCGGATTCCTTTTTTGGAATATTCTTCTTTTCCGATACTGCCGGAGTTTTTGGAACTTCTGCCGCAGGTTCCGGAGTTTCCGGTTCCTGCTTATCTCCAGAGAATACAGTATCAAAAGAGATTACAGGCTTACTTTCCAAGTTGCGGAAATTCTCCGCCTCTTGGAATTTCGGGACCTTCTTCTTTCCGTTGGAGTCTTTATGACCGTTTTTGAAAACTCCGAGTTCGATTCCGGAAACCGCCAAAGGAAGTTCCTTTAGAAAAAGAGAAAATTCACCTCTTGTAGAGTCCGGAATTTCTTTAGGAGCTTTTTTGCGGGAAGCATAGGTTTTAAATTCTCCTAAAAATGTCGCCTCCGCTTCTCCCAGTAGACTAGGGAACCAAGCGCCTAACTCGCCTGAGGCGATATGAGGATAGGAAGATATTACCATTTTGGAAAGTATCACTTCCCATCTTTCTTCCAATTCTTCCGGGATTAAAAATAATATATTGGATTTTGCAGCTGCGGAAATTAATTTCCAAGCGGAGTAGAAGACTGACTCGTTTGTTTCCGGTCCGGGAGGAATTTCTAATGCGAATAGTTTCCATTCTCCCGCATGCAGAACTTCTTCCAAGTCTGTGATTAATGAAGAACCTTTTTCCGAGAATACACAAACTACAGTTTTGATCCCTAGATCTGCCCAGGCTCTTAACTCGTCCTGGTTTTGGACCTTATCATTTGCTCTGGCCCAGAAGGCGACCGCACCATTTGGTCCGAACGGAATGTATTTTGTAGATGATGGCATTTTGTTCCTAGGGAAGTTCCGGAATAAAAATTCTCTTTTAGAAAGCTAAAAAATCGATCCGTCTAGCGGAAAGTAGATTCCGGAAATCCTCCGTTAAATTATCGGAACAACCGCATTCTATATTGAAAACAAGTCGAATGTGTTCTTCCCAATCTAGGATACCTATTTAGTTGATTATACGGACATTGCTGGAAATTTGGACTTTGAGGACATTTATGGCAACTGCTAAGTTTACCACCAACCGAGGGACCTTCTCTGTTTTATTAGAAGATGAGAAGGCTCCGATCACTGCCGGGAATTTTATCCAATTGGCTCAAAAAGGCTTTTATAATGGCCTGATCTTTCACAGAATTATTGCAAATTTTATGATACAAGGCGGTTGCCCTCAAGGAACCGGAACTGGTGGACCGGGGTATAAAATCCAAGACGAGTTCCATCCAGAATTGAAAAACAAAAAGTATACTATCTCTATGGCGAATGCTGGACCGAATACAGGCGGTTCTCAGTTTTTCATCAATGTAAGAGACAACCTGTATCTGGACAATCGCCATGC
This sequence comes from Leptospira dzoumogneensis, assembly GCF_004770895.1. Classification (NCBI taxonomy): domain Bacteria; kingdom Pseudomonadati; phylum Spirochaetota; class Leptospiria; order Leptospirales; family Leptospiraceae; genus Leptospira; species Leptospira dzoumogneensis. The sequence continues at coordinate 206,852 of NZ_RQHS01000018.1, forward strand.
AGTTTTCGGTCATGTGAGTGAAGGAGAAGACATAGTCCAAGCTATTTCCGAAACTCCCACTGCTCCAGGGGACCGTCCTGTTCAGCCGGTGGTGATTGAGACAATAGAGATCATCTAACGTATCCCTTGTGGGATATATATTCCACAAACTCCACAAAAAGACGAAATATGCTTGAAAATATCTATATTTCGCCATAATTAGAGACCCCTGCCCGGAATTTATATTCCGGGCGGATCTATTTATGGGTTCTCCTTCTACTATTCTTTCAGATCCAAGCCCCGGAAATCCTAAGTCCTTACTAGATTATATACTCTCTAATTCCCCCATCGTATTATTTTCCGCTGACGAGGCCGGACTCATAAATTTTGCCTCGGGCAAAGCGTTAGACATGCTTGGCCTGGATTCAAGCGCATTCACAGGGACTAATTTTATACAACATGAATGGAATGCGGAAATAAGAGAAGAAGACGGGACCATACGTCGTCTGGAACAAACGGATGCGTTAAAACTTGTACTTTCCGGAAAAGAGATCAGTGCTGAGACGATATTTTTAGGAAGGCATTTTTCGGTAAGGATATCTCCCGCAATCGGAGAAGACGGTAAGATCAGAGGGATAGTGGGGGTTTCACTCGATATTACGGATCGCAGGATCGCGGAAGATATATTAGAAAAACGTACTATTGATTTTGAGACCCTGATAGGTGTATTACCCGTGGTCGTATTCTCCATTTCTCCGGAGGGAAGGATTATACTCGCAGACGGGAAAGGATTGGAAAGATTAAGGATCAATCCTAAGGAAGTGGTGGGTAAAACCATTTTTGAAAGAGCAGTAAATCGACCCGAAGTTTTAGAAGCGTTCTCCAAAGCACTTCAGGGAGAAGAGAGTATCTATCATACGGATCAAAACGATCTTCTCTTGGAAACAAGAATGTATCCTAGGATCGGTAAGAACGGCCGTATACAGGAAATATTAGGGATTGTTTATGATATTTCGGATCGCAAAGAATACGAGAATCGGATCCGTAAAAATGAGGAGAAGTATCGGAATTTATTCCAAAATAATCCTCAAATCATGTTCGTTTTTGAAAGAACTTCTCTTAAGATCTTGGCGGTAAACCAAACCGCGATCCAAACATACGGATATTCCGAAAAAGAATTTTTAGAAAGTTCAGTGGAGATGCTTAGGCTTCCCGAAGAAAGAGAACTTATGATCGAAAAGATCAAGTATCTTAAACCCGGTCAGAATTTTTTCCAGGAAATGAAACATCTGAAAAAAGACGGAAGTATCGTATATTTGGATATAGTTTCTTCTCCCATACAATTCCAGGAGACCGAGGCGGTCCTTGTTTCCGCGATGGATGTTTCAGAGCGGGTCAAGATGACTCGAGAGAATCGTTTTAATATGGAAGTCATCTCTCAAGTGAATGATTCAATTATCGCATTAGACGGCGATATGAAGATCACTTATTATAACAGTTATGCCGCAAAAATGTATGAGGTAGAAGAGGGAGAATTTTTAGGAAAACATTATACTTCTCTTTTCCAAGAGGATTGGATCTCCGAGGAAAATTATAGATCCGCAATGGACGATTGGGAAAACTTGGGAGCCTCCAAAAGAGAACTGATACATACGTTAAGATCCGGCAGAAAGATCACGATCGAAAGTAATTTTAAAAAAATTAATGCGGAAGGTTATCTGGTCCCCGGCCTTATCATGGTCAATAGGGACATCTCCGAAAAAATAGAATCCAGAAGGTCCCTGGAAGAAGCTCTCCAGGGTCTTGCAAAAACGAATAAGGAACTGGAACAATTTGCATATATAGCATCCCACGACTTGCAGGAACCTCTTAGGACGATCGCAAGTTATCTTCAATTATTGGAGAGAAAATTTTCGGAAGAGATAAAGCCGGAGATGAGAGAGTTCATTCATGTATCCGTGGAAGCCGCAAAAAGGCAGCAGGGACTGATCGAAAGTCTTTTGAGTTATTCCAGAGTTGGTTCCGATTCTGTGAAAAAATCCAAGGGAGATCCGAATGTGATCCTGGACGAGGTCAAAAAAGACCTTTCTTCCGTAATACAGGAAACAGGTGCAAACTTGGTTTTAGAAGGTCCTTTTCCGGAAGTATATGCAGATCAGGACCAGATAAGACGTTTGTTCAGTAATCTGATCTCCAATGGGATCAAGTTCCGTTCCCCGAGCAGGGCCCCTGAAATCCGTATCAAGGTAAAACATATCCCCGGAGCCAATGTGTTCTCCGTTTCGGACAATGGGATAGGAATGGATCCTAAATACTTTGATCGTATTTTTATCATATTCCAAAAATTGCATACAAGGTCCGAATATCCCGGGACCGGGATAGGATTGTCCATCTGCAAAAAGATCGTGGAAAATCACGGGGGAAAAATTTGGGTCCAGTCTTTCCTAGGAAAAGGATCCGAGTTCTTTTTCACTCTGCCTGAGGTCTTATCATGAATACTTCTTCTAAACAATATTTTGATATTCTTTTGGTAGAGGATAATCCTGCGGATGTTCGGCTCACCATAGAAGCTCTGAACGATCTCAAATCCGAAAAAAGATTATTCGTAGCTAAAGACGGAGAAGAAGCGATCGACTTCGTAAAAGGAGAAGGGGAATTCGTAGGAGCAAGACGACCGGATCTGATACTATTGGACCTGAACCTTCCTAAAAAGAACGGATTAGAAGTTTTAGAGGAGCTTAAATCGGATCCGGAATATAAAAGGATACCCGTTGTGGTATTGACCACTTCCGGATCGGAAAGGGATATTATAGCCACTTTCAATTTACACGCGAACTCATACATACAGAAACCGGTGGAATATGAAAATTTTTTGGAAGCAATGGATACATTACGTATCTATTGGTTCAAAACTTCGAGGTTGCCTCCAAAATGAATGCAAGGGTAGTTTCCGTCCGGGTAAAGCAGATTTTGGTAGTGGAGGACAACGAGGACGATTCTCGTTTGTTCGAAATATTTTTGAAAGAAGCGGATCCTTCCGGAGTACGTTTGAAACATTCTACTACGGTTGCGGATGCTTTGGAAGTTCTGAAAGACCAGGGAGAAGAGATAGATTGTATTCTTCTGGACCTGACCCTGCCTGATAGTTTTGGTCTGGATGGGTTCGAAGCTATTAAAAAATCCCATCCTAAAATACCGATCGTGATCTGCTCCGGGACCCAGGATGAGACTATTGCAATGGAAGCATTGCAGTCCGGAGGTCAGGACTATCTGATCAAAGGAAAATTCGATTCTCATCTTCTTTTTAGATCTATTTTATATGCGATCGAAAGACAAGACATGTTGTCCAAGCTGGAAGAGCAGGCATTCCTGATCAAAGAGAACGAAAAAAGGTATAGGCTGATCTTTGAACATAATCCTCATCCGATCGTTTTATACAATTTTGAATGTGAAAGTGTTTTGGATCTGAACCAGGAAACGGAACGGATTTACGGCTACGATAGGGAAGAACTTCTTCATATGAAGTTTTCGGATCTGTTTATAGGCGGTTCGGGAGAACGCAGACAGTATCTTGCATTACATAACGGTAAAAATATTCCGGAAACACATGTGCATAGATCTAAGGAAGGAACTCCACTCTTAATGGAGATCACTTCTTATCGATTCCAATTGGAAGGAAAGGAAGTAGTCCTTGCTATCTTGGTGGACATGACCAAATGGAAACAGTCGGAAGATAATCTAATACAATCATTGAGAGATAAGGAAGCTCTTCTGCAGGAGATCCATCATAGGGTGAAAAATAATCTGCAGATCATGGCGAGTCTTCTGAACCTTCAGGCGAATTATGCGAAGAATAAGGAAGTGACTCGTGAACTTAGGGATACCGAAAGCAGGATCTATTCCATGTCTCTAGTTCATAATGAACTTTATAATTCTAAAAATCTAGCGGAGATAGGTCTGGGCTCTTATGTGGATAAATTACTGGATAATCTTTGGAACGTATACGGTATCGGCGCGGAGATCGGAAGAGTAGTCGATGTAGGAAATTTAAGTTTGGCTGTGGAGAAGGCGCTTCCAATCGGGATGATGATCAATGAGATCGCTACAAATTCCATCAAATACGCTTATTCCGAAAAGAAGAAGGGCCAGTTCTATATAAAAGCAAAATCCGGAAACGGGATATTTTATTTGGAAGTGGGAGATGATGGAAAGGGGATCCCGGATTATCCTCAGATTGAGGCCAAAGAAACCTTAGGTTTACAACTGATACGGATCTTATCCAAACAGTTGAAGGCAAAATTGGACATCAATACTTCGGCTCCGGGAACCCGATTTCAAATAGAGTTCGCGTATTAAGCAGCCAGTAACTTCTTGAATTCGGAAATACAAGCCTTACAAGCTTCGCCGCATGACTTACATTCTTCGTGGTGGTCCGCGTGTTTATCACATTGAACTGCACATCTTTCGCAAGACTCCAAACAAATGGACGCTAATTTTTTAGTAGAAGCGGAACCCAGTGAAGACAATACGACGAAAGCATCACATAATGCTACTGTTTCCTCGACCGATCTAAGACAATCCGCCATCTCCTTATGACCTTCTGCCAGCATGTCCACGCACATACTGATGCAGACTCTGCCTTTTAAGATACAAGCGGAGGAGGCCTCGATCGCGGAGCCTGGCACGGAAATTTTTTCGGCCTTCTTCTTTTTAGAAGATTTTTTATCCCCGTGGTCATGTCCTAAAACGGAAGAACTTGCGAGTAGAGCCATGGTGGTCGCACCCAGGCCAAGGATTTGTTTTCTAGATATTTTCTGTTCCAAAAGGAACCTCCCTCGGTCCTCTAAATTATTCCAGAATCCGCTTTTCGTCGCCTGAAAATAGGTTGAAAACCTTAAAAAAAACCGCTTTCTTTTCGGAACTTTTAGAATACGTTTGGAAAATTCTTCCAGCTAAGTAGCTCTAATTGAAAAGACTCGTCGGATGAATTAAACCGGTTAAAATGTTCGGACCCACGAAAGAAAAAAGCGAATCATCCGCAGCGATTGGCGAATCGGACAAAATTCTAATTCTGGACGATGCACCTGAAAACTGCCTGCTTGTGGAAAGGATCCTTAAAAAAGCAGGATACGGGGATGTGATTTCCACCCAATCACCTGAAACTGCCTTGGAATGGTTAGGCCTGCAAGGAAACCCTGAAAACAAAAAAGATATTTCACTTTTACTTTTGGACATTCTTCTTCCGGGAGGAATGAACGGTTTGGATATTCTTCGCACCTTAAGTTCTAAGGAAGAATTTTCGGATCTGCCTGTTATTATAATCACCGCAATCCACGATACCCAAACATTGGAATCCGCATTTGAATTGGGTGCGATCGATTACGTTACAAAACCTTTTGATGCTCATGAACTCAGAGCAAGGGTTCGTTCCACGCTCAGGCTCAGACATGAGATGCTGCAAAGAAAACAAAGAGAAAGAGATCTGGAAGAGATCACGGATAAACTTTCGGAAGCTTACCAAACTTTACTTAGAGTTTCCAGGACAGACGGTCTTTCCGGAATTTGGAACAGAAGATTTTTCGACGAGATCTTAGAAGTAGAATGGAAGAGAGCATGTCGTTCCGAAAAGCCGATCTCATTACTTTTATTAGATATAGATTTTTTCAAAAAATTCAATGATACTTACGGACACCAAGCTGGAGACGAATGTATCCGTCAGGTTGCAGGTGTTCTAAAAAGTACAGCAAGAAGAGCAGGGGACTTTCCCGCTCGTTACGGCGGAGAAGAATTCGCAGTGATCTTGCCGGAAACGGACGCAGAAAAAGCTATATTGGTTGCGGAGAATATCAGATCTCGAGTACAAGAACTAAAGATCCCTCATGAAGCTTCTCAAACTTCCGAATTTGTTTCCGTGAGTATTGGGATCAGTACTCGTATGTCCGGAAAAGATAAGGACACAGTAAAGTTTTTAGAAGAAGCGGACAAGGCCCTCTACCAATCCAAAGAAGCCGGAAGAAATAGAAGCACTCACTTCAAATAAGAACGGTTTGCCTATGGTCCAAAATGTTAGGGACCCGGGTCTTATTTCTCATTTTTTTCCCGTATTGTCATGATTCTTCTGCATTTTTTTGATAAAATTGGAAATTTGTTTGCATCGCACTAAGTCTCATCTGTTATTAAACGATATATAGAGATAGAAATGGCTATATTGGATAAAATAGTACAGGAATTCAAAAACAGGTTTTTTGAGACCGTAAAGGTTCCAGTGCAGGTGCATTCCTCTTCCGGGGATTTTCAAGCAACTTGGGAGGGCATCGAAGGAACTGCACTTAGCTTTACCTTGGATCGTTTTCATCCGGATCCGGATGGAAGTAACGCTGTTATAGAGATACGTGTTCCTTTTTGGAAAGAACCTTTATTATTCTCAGGAAAACTTTTAGATAAGAAAGTGGTGAAATCCAAATCTTCCGAAAGGATCACGGATACTGTTTTGGTATTCGAATCGGAACTTTCGGAATTTCTAAAAAAGAATCTTCCGAAAATAGATCTTACACTTCCTAAAAAGTAATTTTACTTTTTAGGAAGATCGACTTCTAAGATCATCGCTGCATGATCTGAAAGGATAGGATCTTTTTTGACTGTGAGTTTTTTGAGTTTGGATTTAAGCTCTGGAGTCACAAAAAAGTAATCGATCCTCCAACCTTTATTATTGCCTCTTGCCCCGGCTCTGAAAGTCCACCAAGTATATTCCTGTTTATTCGGATATAATTCCCTAAAGCTGTCCACCCAGCCAGTGGAAAGAAATTTGGTCACCCAGGCTCTTTCTTCCGGTAGGAATCCGCTGTTCTTTGCATTTCCTTTCGGATCATGAATGTCCATTTCAGTATGAGCGATATTCACATCACCGCATAGGATCAGGTTCGTATGTTTCTTCTTTAACTTTGCTGAAATTTTTAGGAATTCTTCCAAGAATCTCATCTTAGCAGCTTGTCTCACATCACCCGTGGTTCCGGAAGGAAAGTAAACCGTCCAGATCGTATATGAATCGAATTCAACAAGTACACTTCTTCCTTCTTTATCGAATTCATCCAGGCCGAGTCCATAGGTAACTTTTTTAGGTTCCTGTTTGGTCCAAATAGAAACTCCAGAGTAACCTTTTTTTACTGCGGAATGGAAGAACGCCTTATATCCAAGCCCTTCCCAAAGTTCGGGATCTAGCTGGTCCGGCTGTGCTTTTGTTTCTTGGAAACATACAAAATCGGGTTTTTCGGAAGAGATCATGTCCGCGAGACCCTTACTCGAGGCGGATCGGATCCCATTGCAGTTCAGGCAGAAAACTTTCATAGGCGTTTAAGAGTTCCCAGGATTTTCGGGATGCTAAGTCCGGGCAAAGAAAAAAAATGTCCGTATGAGCATTCGTATCAGGGAGGTAGGCAAGGATTTTTCCTTTGAACCCATTCTCCAGAGAGCAAAGCAGGATCTAAACGACACTTTGGCCCTGGTACGTCCTATTTTGGATCAGGTGAGAGAAGGCGGGGACAAGGCAGTCTATGAGCTTACCCAAAAATTCGATCGAATAAAACCTGAAAAATTGGTTTATCCAGTCTCCGAATGGAAGGGAAAAGCGGACCCGGAGCTTGTTGCCGCATTAGAAAAGGCAAAAGAGAATATTGAAATATTCCACAAGGCCCAAATCCCCGCCGACTTGGACGTAAAAGTTTCCGGAAATACATTAGGAATTCGTTATACTCCAATTGAATCTGTTACCGTATATGCTCCAGGTGGAAAGGCATTATATCCTTCTACCATTTTGATGGGAGTCATCCCTGCTAAGATCGCAGGTGTAAAAAATATCCAGATAGTTACTCCTCCTCAAAAGGAAGGTATACCTGATGGATTGTATGCAGCCGCTAAAATTGCGGGTGCAGATTCTATCGTAACAGTGGGTGGTGCGCAAGGTATTGCTGCCGCATCTTACGGAACGGAAACAATTTCACGCTCAGAGTTTGTGATCGGACCCGGGAATAAATTTGTGACTGCTGCTAAGGTTTTATTAAGCGGACAAGGTGTGATCGGAATAGACAGCCCCGCAGGTCCGAGCGAAGTTCTTGTGATCGCGGATAATTTCGCAAATCCGAACTGGGTAGCTGCAGACTTACTTTCCCAGGCAGAACATGGAGAAGATTCTGCAGCAATACTTTGCACTGATTCCTTGGAATTTGCTAAAAAGGTTTCTGCCGAAATAGACAAGGCTTTAAAAGAAAGACCTAAAAGAGAAGCTATCAAAAGAGCCTCCATCGAGAATGAAAGTTGGATACTCGTTTTTTCGAATTTAGAAGAATGTGTGAATTTCTCTAATCTATACGCTCCGGAACATTTGGAGATACAGACCGAAAACTATCACGAATTATTTAAGAAGATTACACATGCGGGTTCCGTGTTTTTAGGACCTTATTCTCCGGTTGCTATGGGAGATTATATCAGCGGAACAAATCATATTCTTCCGACTGCGGGGGGAAGCAGGATCTTTTCTTCTTTAGGAGTTCTCACATTCTTAAAAAGAGTGACCTACCAAGAAGTGACCAGGGACTCTTTGGAAAAATTATATCCTTATGTAAAAGTTCTCTCCGAATTCGAGGGTTTGGATGAGGAACATGGGAATTCAGTAAAAGTTCGTCTTTCTCAAAACGGAAAACCATGATCGTATCCAAGGATCCAAACGAAGTCAGAAATCGAATACTCGCCTGGAAGTCCGAAAAACTTTCGGTAGGTTTTGCTCCCACAATGGGTTTTTTGCATGAAGGACATTCGAATTTATTCGTTCGTTCGTCCGGCGAAAATTCCAAAACTGTAGTTTCTATTTTTGTAAATCCTGCGCAGTTCAACGATCCCGAAGATTATGCAAAATATCCGGTGAATACCGAAGGTGATCTGGAAATTTGTAAATCATCCAAGGTGGACCTGGTATTTTTACCGGATAAGGATGCAATGTATCCCGGTGGAATTCCCGAGGTAGAATTACGTATTCCTCATTTGATGAAAAATCTGGATGCAATAACTAGACCGGGTCATTTCGAAGGTGTACTTTTAGTTCTTTCTCGTTTATTTCATATAATCCCGGCAGATCGTTCTTATTTTGGTAAGAAAGATTACCAACAATATCTGGTAGTGAAAGATTTTGTGAAAGCTCTCGGTTTTCCAATGGAGATCATCGGGGTGGATACGGTTCGCTCCGCAGAAGGTTTAGCGCTTAGTTCTAGGAACGCTCGTCTGACCGGGCCTGAAAAAGAAGAAGCATTGCTGCTGATTCGAGCTTTACGTTTGGGGGAAAGTTTGATCCGACAAGGAGAAAAAGATCCTTCCGAAGTTCTGACGGTAATGAGAGATGTTTTGGACTCTTCTTCCAAAATACAAACCGATTATCTGGAAATTTTGGACGCAAACACATTAGGAGAACTTACTATTCTGAAAGGGGAAATACTTCTCGCTGTTGCTGCCTTTTTAGGGCAGGTAAGATTGATCGATAATCTAACCGTTAAGGTGTCTTAATTTAATATGGCTAAGTCTGTTTCCACTCAATCCGATTGGAAAAAATCTCTGGAAGATCTTTTCTCTTCCGCAAAAGAGAATTCTAAAATTTCCTCCGTCCCGAATTCGGTTCATTCACTTCTATCTTCCGTTATCTTTCAGTCCCAGAAAAATTCCAAAATCGTAATCTCTCCTACGAATACCGAGTCTGAGTTCTTATTTAGAGAATCTTTAAGTTATTTAGGGCCGGATCTTGTTTGTTATCTTCCGGGTCAGGAAGTTTTACCTTACGAATACATGCGTTATCCGGGGGAAATGAAAAGGGAAAGGATACAAGCTCTTGCTCGTATCTTATCCGGAGAAAAAGTTTTAGTATTCACTTCCGTTTCCGGTTTTTTGAAAACTCTTCCGGAAGCTTCCGCTCTGATGGAAAGATCTTTGTCCGTAAAATTAGGGCAAGAGATACAACCTGAAAACTTAATGAGAGATCTTGTCCGACTTGGTTATCACAGAGTAGACATGTGCCAGGCATTCGGCGAGTTCAGTTTGAAGGGAGGGATCTTGGATGTATTTTCTTCCTTCTCCGCTGATCCGATCCGTATCGATTTTTTCGGAGATGAGGTGGAATCCATTCGAACATTCGATCCGGAAACCCAAAGATCCTTGGAAAATTTGGAAGAGGCGTTTCTTCTTCCTGCGGATGAATTCATTCTGACTGATCCTCAAAAAGAACAATATAGAAATCTGATCTTAAACGCGGATAAATCACTTCATTTACCTGAAATTCCTGATGATGCAGGCGGGACCTATTACGAAGAACTCATTCCTATGGTCCGGGAGAATAAGGGAATATTATCTTTTTTTAAATCTAAACCCGGTTTGATCTTTCCGGATGCAAACGGAGTGAAAGAAAGATATTCTCATCTATTGAGAGAATATGACGCACTTTATGAAAAAAGAAGTAAGGAGATCTTATGCGCTCCTCCTTCTATGCTGTTAAGAGATAAAGAAGAATCCGAAATTTTAGAAAATGGAAACGGTATCAAATTTACTCAACTTCCTCCGAGTAAGTCGGAAGATTTGGTATGTCCTTTACATCAGGCTCCTTCTTTTAAGGGAAAGATCAGGGAAGTCCGAGAAAAACTGAAAGAATTGAAAGCAGAAGGCGGCTGGAAGATCATTCTAACTTCTTCCTTTGAAGCCCAGACACAAAGGCTTTTGGGACTTTTTGAATCGGAAGGAATTCGTTTATTAAATTCGGAGGCTTCCGAACCGGAACCAATCCTTCTTCCAAACAAATCCAAAGAAGAAGTATATTTAGCGGTTTCGGAAATACGGAACGGTTTTTTATGGGAAGAGGAAAAACTTTTATTCTTATCCGAGAACGACGTATTCGGAAGGGAATACAAACGTAAGACCAGATTCAAAAAACAAAACAGCAAGGCCATCCAAAGTTTCTTGGATCTGAAAGAGGGAGACTTCGTGGTACATGTGAACCATGGGGTCGGAAAATTCCTCAAAATAGAAAGAGTAAATGCAGGTGGAAAAGAAAGGGACTTTCTAAAACTGGAATATTACGGCGGTGATACGTTATTCGTTCCTTTGGACCAGATCTCTCTCGTCCAGAGATTCGTTGGTGGAACCGAAAGGCCTAGGCTGGACAGTCTTGGAAAAAGCACCTGGAAAAAAACTAAGGATAGGGTCCAAAAAGCGGTCGAGGGTCTTGCAGAAGATCTGGTCCATATGTATTCCAATAGGATCAAACTACAAGGGTATGCTTTCCCTCCGGATACAATTTATCAGGAAGAGTTCGAAGCGGAATTCGAATACGAGGAAACTCCAGACCAGATAGAAGCGATAGAAGCCGTTAAAAAAGATCTAGAATCCATTAAGCCTATGGATCGTTTGATCTGCGGGGATGTAGGTTACGGAAAAACGGAAGTTGCGATCCGTGCGGCTTTCAAAGTGGCGATGGCAGGTAAACAGATACTCATGCTTGCACCTACTACAATCCTTGCCTTACAACATTATAATAATATGAAAAAGAGATTCGAGAACTATCCGATCACTGTGGAACTAGTTTCTCGTCTTAGAACTGCGGCGGAAACCAGAGACGTTTTGAAACGTTTTGCTTCCGGGAAAGTGGATATGCTTATCGGAACTCATGCGGTTTTAGCGAATTCAGTCCAGCCTAAAAACCTTGGACTACTCATCATAGACGAAGAGCAAAGATTCGGTGTGAACCATAAGGAATCCATTAAGAAGATCAAAAATCTTGTGGATGTTCTCACACTCACTGCGACCCCGATCCCTAGAACACTTCATATGGCTCTTACCGGGATCAGAGAACTTTCCATCATTGCGACTCCTCCTAAGAACAGACAAAGTGTGGAAACCTATGTGATCGAAGAGGATGAAGAGGTCCTAAGAGATGCGATCCGCACGGAACTTGCAAGAGAAGGACAAGTATTCTATCTTTATAATAGAGTAGAATCCATTGAACAAGAGACTAAAAGATTAAACGAGATCGTGCCGGAGGCAGCCATAGGAGTTCTTCACGGTCAGATGACTGAGGACGAGATCGAAGAAACTTTGGTGGATTTTTACGCACGCAAATTCGATATTTTAGTCACCACTACCATCATTGAATCCGGGATAGATATCCCGAATGTGAATACTCTGATCGTAAAAAGAGCGGATCTATTCGGACTTTCTCAGTTGTATCAGATCCGAGGCAGGGTGGGAAGAAGTGACAGAAAAGCGTTTGCATACCTTCTTCTTCCTAAGGACAGAGTGGTGACCGAGGACGCGGAAAAACGTCTGAATACCATTTACGAATACCAAGAGCTTGGTTCAGGTTTTAAGGTTGCGATGCGTGACTTGGAGATCCGAGGTGCCGGAAATCTTTTGGGTAAAGAACAATCAGGCGATATCATGGAAGTGGGCTTCGATCTGTACGTGCAGATGTTGGAAGAAGCGATCGCTCGTATCAAAGGAGAAGAAGTGAAAATTGAAGTACGAACTGCTATCAATTTGGATTCTAACTTCTTCATACCCGAATCTTACATACCGGATACAAGACAGAAGATAGAATTTTACAAACGATTCGAAGGCGCAAGAGACCTGGACGAAATAGAAGAAGTCACCCAGGAAATGACGGACCGTTTCGGAGAACCTCCGGAAGAGGCAAAAACTTTCTTAATGTTGGAGAAGATCAGGACCTTGGCCTCCGTCTTGGGATTCGAATCCGTATCCGAGTTAGGGGAGGAAATCCGTTTGAAATTAGGGACTCATTTTTTAGGAAGTTATGACAAAATCGTAAACTTGATCTCCGCTCGGATGGGTCTTACTATGAATCCTAGAGAACCGAATGTACTAATATACGTTCCAGGGAAAGCCAACCAAAAGGACAAACTTGTGAAACTTGTGTACTTCTTAACGGAAATGTTACCCGACAAAAAGTAATGGACGCCAGGCCCGGTTCTCCTATTTTTTGCGTAGGAATTCCAATACAGATGAAACGGCTATATATATCCCTCACTTTACTAATATCTTTTTTCTCTTTCGCAAATTGCGGAGACGGTACTCCTGTCATCGAATCTATCGACGGCAATAAGATCACTACCGCAAGTTTTGAAAGTGCTTTGGACACCGCTTTGGATACTTTAAGCCGTACTCAAAACATCGAAAAAAAGAACGTTATCAAATTTTTAACCGAAGAAGAAAGCAAAGTTCCTCAAAGTTTTCTCCAACTCAGAAACGAATTCAGAAAAAGAAAGTTCTTTGATCGTTATCATGAGATGATGGTCGTTAAAGCTGCCGCGGACAAAAGTGGTTTCAGCAAAAGATCCGATATTAAAGAAATCTTAAAATTCCAAGAGATGCAGTTGATCTATGGAATGTATGTCGCTGAGCAGATCGAATCCAGAATTAAGATCACCGAGCAGGAATTGAACCAAGGTTGCCAAGAACTCCGCACTAAATATAAACAAGCAGAGTCCTTAACTCTGGAGCAGTGTTACGATGCAGCAAGAGCTCAGATCAAGGGAAGAAAATCGGAAGAAGTATATAAATCCGTTCTAGATAGAATTAAAGAAACTGTCGCTATCAAACATAACGATAAGTTCGATCTTGAAAAATATCTGGATAAAGAATTTAGCTTCGCCGAATTGAGCAAGGAAGAATCTCCTAAGGTCGAGGAGACCAAAGCACCGGAAGTTTCCCCTCCTGCACCGGCGCCTGAAGCTACTAAGTAAAAAAAGAAATTTTTCAACGATTTGAATTCATATCTAAACGCAATCTTCCGTAGCGTAATTGAAGCGATTACGGAATTCTTACCGGTGTCCTCCACAGGACACCTTTTCTTATTCTCCTCCTTCTATCCTTTTTCTGAGGGGGGGGATTTCGACGACTTATTCGATATATTCATCCAAAGCGGAGCAATTCTATCCGTGGTCGTTCTATATCGGGAGAAGTTCTTTGAACAGGGAAGATCGGCAGTACGTTACCTTCTCCGCAGAGAAGAAAACAAGGAAGGATTCCTTTTCTTAACCAGAGTTACGATCGGATTTTTGCCTATCATGGCGGCGGGATTCTTATTCAGAGGATTTTTAGATAAGATCAAAGCAAGAGAAGATATTTTGGCGATCTTGGGAGGAGCTTGGCTTGTTGGAGGAATTCTGATCTTAGCTTCGGAGTTCTGGTTCCAAAAAAGAGAGAAGATCAAAACAAGCGAGCCTATCGGAACAAAGGATGCGATATTGATCGGTATCTTCCAATGTTTGGCATTGGTCCCTGGAGTTTCCAGATCGGGAGCTACTATCGTGACTGCCAGATTTTTAGGAAAGGATACCAGAAGTTCCGCCGAGTTTTCCTTCTTTGTTGCAGTTCCGGTCCTATTCTTGGCCGGTGCTTATAAACTATTCAAACATAGGGCAGTGTTAAATTGGGAGAATCTGCCGATCTTAAGTTTGGGTTTTGTTCTTTCCTTCCTACTTTGTTTTTTCGTGATCAAATGGTTCTTAAAATACTTACAGACCCATTCCTTTACCGGATTCGGTTGGTATCGGATACTTCTTGGGATCTCAGTGCTTTCCTTCTACAAATTAGTGATGCAGGGCTGACCCGACACAATAGTGTGGCTTAGATCGGAATGCGCCCCTGGATCCGAAATTGTCTATTTTTACTTTTTTTGCCTACCTTGCTTTGGGGGCAGCCGGTCGACCTAGGCCCTAGGGGTCAATCGGGTGATCCGAACTCGGAAGACGATACCCAAAGATCGGTTGTTAAGACCAGAAACCGCCTTTTAAACAAATCCATCGAAGTTCTTAGCGAGAGAGAAGTGGATGAGCAGTTGGAAAACCTAGGTCTTTCCAGAGAAGGTTCCATCTACACTAGACGTAAAAGATTAAAAGCCGCTTTAGGGGAGAAGGAAGACAATAAGCCTGATTTTGCCGCGTTAGCCGGAACATCTAAGAAAGATCTTCCTATGGTGATAGAGAATGCCGCGGAAGGCGAGCTTATAAGAGTGGACCAGACCAAGGGTGGTGTTCTTGTTTTAAGAGGTAGAGTTCGTATCAAACTCAGGTCCGGAAGTCTAGAAGCGGAAACAATTTCAGTGGATTCCGACCGCCAAGAAGTGTATGCGGAAGGCGGGATCAAATTCGAGGACGGCCGCGCAAAGATCACCGGGGACAAATTCATCTATGACTATAGATTGGATAAGGGTGTGGTCTATAATACAAAAGGCACCGTCGCCCCTGCTTATTTTTTCGGGGAGAAGATCAAAAAATTAGATGATAAACGTTACATGTTGGAGATGGGATATTTCACATCATGTAACGCTGAAAAACCTCATTATTCCTTTAAGGTTGATAAGGTAGTGCTCTATCAGGATAGAACAGTTATCGGAACTAACGTTCGATTCCAGGTAGGTAGTACATCTGTGTTTTGGCTTCCATTCTTCTATAATAATAATTTAGGGAACGGTTGGACCACTCAAGCAGGTAAAAACAATACACAAGGCCTATTCATCCAAAACTCATTACAATGGTCTACGATCCCTACTTGGGCTTTGGCTCCAATGGGTTATAAGGTCCGTGCGGATTTTTATGAAAAAACGGGACAAGCCTTCCAAATGGAAATGTGGAGGCAAAGCGCCAACCTAAACTATTTGATAGATATAGGTTATGCAAATCATAAAGCTTACCAGATCACTTCAGGTTTTGAGGATAGATTTGCAAATTACGGCATAGGAACAAGTGCAGTCACCAACCAAGTGGATAAGGGAAATTATTGGGGAACCAATATCCCTAATGTGGGAGAAGATAGAGATCCATGGTGGAAAGGTAGAATATTCTTAAATTCTAAAATGAATAATACGGAGAAGGACGTAACCCGTAACCTTTCCGTTCAATATGAGAATTTTACGAACCGTTTATTCGAATACGAATACGGGAATAGATACCAACCGAGCAATAGTTTACAGTCATTATATACATTCAGAGATGTTCGTTTCGGTTACGTTCGTAATAACTTAGAATGGAAATTGGATTATACGGAGAATAGGGGAGATCTTTCCGTTAATGTTAATATGAAGAGAAATATGCTCTTCTATAACCTTTCTCCTTTTAATAAGTCGGGTTATTTTCCCACAGTGGATGTTCTGCCATCCGTTACTATTAAGAATAGTTCTGAAATTACCAGGCTTCCTTATTTTGAGACCCCGGTATATTGGGATGTGTATTTAACGAATACATTGATGAGATTCTACGGTGTTCCTACACAAGAAAAATTGAAAATCCCTACCTCCGACGGAAGTTATGATAATCCTAACGGGGACTATAAGGAAAATCTTCTTAGGACCCAAAACTTTTTACAGGGTGAGACCGGATTTAGGACTTCTATGAATTTTGGAAGTTATGTGTCCTTGGCTCCAAGTGTATACTACGGCGCTAAAAAACAGTCCGCTCAATTGCCTGCGGGAAGTGCGGATACCGTTAATACGAATTTTACGTCTTTGGAAAGAAGTTTAGCCAGGGATAGTTATCAATATTTCAGAACGAATACCAACTTAAGGATTGGTGCTCCGATCCTATTCTTTAATACCACTTATCGTAAATTGGAAGCGGAGAAGCCGGACTTACAAGATCCGATCCTAATGAAAAACCGCCAACATGAGATGGAATTTTCTTTGGAAAGTTATGCTTTGGAGAATTTTGAGATCTCTCTTAAAACGATCCGAGACCTAAGAACATTTTCGGATGAATACCAGCCTCAACCTACGAGCCAGGAAAGATGGTACTATACCGTATTCCGTTTTGCGGGTCATATAGACTTCTTGGAAGGGTTCAGCAAAAGAAAAAGGACCCTTCTGGAAAGGAAAAGAAGTTTTTACACCGGACTGTTCTTCAATAACGATTTTGTGTATCATACACCTTTACATCGTCCTTTGTCCAATAATTTCACCCTATCCTATAAGATGGGTGGATTTAGACTTCCTTTCTTAAGATATATTCGTGAGTTGGAAGTGGGAGGGACCTGGTATCATATTTATTATGCTTCTATGATGGACAATTATAGGATATATGCTAAGGCAAGTATAGATATCACTAGAGAATTCGGGTTCGAGGCGGAGATCGATTCCAGGGTAACGGAACCTTGGAGATATACGAACCAAACGGACAATTATTATTACCAAAGATATATTCTGAATACGGATCCGACTTCTCCATTCACTTCGATGAATATGAACCCCACAAATTTAGGTCAGGATATTATCAACGGTTCCGGGATCAACGGAACACAGGCAAGACAGACCACCGCTATGAACGTCAACCGTGCAATGGCGGTCTTAAAATATAATCTACATACTATGAATTTGAGATTAGGTCTAAGTAGTGATCTTAGATCCGTACCTGGGGGAACTACCGGGGCGAGTCAGGTGACTTTTTACGACCAGTCCATATTCTTCTCCATATCTTTAACGGATTTCAGTTTGGGTCAGGAAGATTCTGCCCAGCTTTCCAGGATCCGTCTGTTCAGGTTTAGAAAACGTCCTCTTAGGACAGGTTATACGGAAGGAGTCGAGTCGGAATAATATGCTGAAAGAAAGAAGCCAAACTTTTAAATTATTATTCGTCTTCTTGGACCTGATCTTCTCGTTTGGAAGTTGTATATTCGCATTCCTTCTTCGTTTTTATATTGGAGACCCGACAGGAATAGACAGATCTTATATAGATCTAGAGAGTTATTTTATATTAGGTTCCGTTCTTTCCGTTTCCCAAGTAATCGTTTTCTTATTTATAGATCTGTATCATCCCAGAAGAGGATTGTCCTTTTTGGATGAATTCCTTGCGATCTTCGGGGGAGTATTCTTAAATCTACTCTTCGTATTATCTATGTTGTTCTTCTTTCGAGGTGATTTTGGAAGCGAAAGATTTTCTCGTTCCTTTATTCTAGTTTTCGCGGGGACAAATATTTTTTCGATCGGGCTTCTTCATCTTCTCGCCCGTCAATTCTTAAGATATCTCAGAAGCAAAGGATACAATTTACGCAGAGTACTTGTGATCGGAACAAGAGAAACTGCTTCGCGTTTTGCGGATTCTGTCCAAAGACACCAAATTTACGGATACCAGATCATAGGTTATGTAAGTTCCGGAAATTCCAAAGCGATCCGCAAGGATATGGTGCTTGTCGGAAAGACGGATAAGATAGAAAAAGTTCTGTCCGAGATCAAACCTGATCTGGTTGTTTATGCCTTGAATAATGCGGAAGGGGACTGTCTGGAAACCGTATTGGATGCATGTGATACGGAAGGGATCGACTTAAAAGTAATTCCAGGTTTCCAAGAGTTTATTAAGGCGAAAGGAAGAGTGGATGAGATGGACGGTCTTCCTGTCATTTCCATCCGAAACATCCCGGTTCGTCTGGGTTATAACAGAGTTATTAAAAGAAGTTTTGATATTCTATTTTCCCTTTTCTTTATTATTCTTTTTTCTCCCGTATTTTTGATCATTGCACTTCTCATCAAATTAACTTCCAGGGGGCCTGTATTCTATCACCAAGAAAGAGTGGGCCTGGATAATAAAAGTTTCAAGATGCTCAAGTTCAGAAGTATGGTTGTCCAAACTAAGTCCCAGTCTGAGACCACCTGGACCGTCCAAAATGATCCAAGGGTAACCGGGATTGGTAAGATCCTGCGTAAGACCTCCCTTGACGAAATACCTCAGTTTTTTAATGTGCTTTTAGGAGATATGTCCGTGGTGGGTCCGAGACCCGAAAGACCTCATTTTGTCGAAAAATTCAAAACGGATCATAGACATTATATGAGAAGGCATGCGGTCAAGGCTGGGATAACCGGTCTTGCTCAAGTCAAGGGCCTGAGAGGAGACACTTCTATCGATGATAGGATAGATGCGGACATCTACTATATAGAAAACTGGTCTCTTTGGTTGGATATTAAGATCATCCTGCTCACACCTTTAAAAGGTGTGATGGATAAGAACGCCTATTAAGGGAAAAAGGAGAACGAAGGCCGTGAACCTAAACGAAGAATCCCTTCAAAAAATCGCAGAGTTATCTAGGCTCAAAATTGATCCTAAGGATATACAGAACTTCCTTACGGATTTTAATAAAGTACTGAATTATGTGGATACGATCACTGAATTAAATGTAAGTTCAGTATCCGATGAGGAATTATATCCGAATGAAGGAAATTCACTTCGTGCAGACAAGGCAGAAGAGGGTTTAAGTCGTTCTCAGATAGAATCCTTCGCGCCTAGTTTCCAGAATGGATACTTCGTAGTTCCAAAGGTGATCGAAACATGAAAGAACTTTGGAAATTAAAATATTCAGATATTAAAAAAGGTTTAAATTCAGGTGAGTTCACTCCGACCGAATTGATCCAATCCTTGATCTCTCGTATAGAGGCAGAGGATCCTAAAATTAAGGCATTCCTTTCTTGGGAAAAAGAAAGTATCCTAAAGGCCGCTGCAGAAAGTACTGAAAGAAGAAAATCAGGGAAACCTCTCTCCGAGTTCGACGGAATTCCAATCGGAGTGAAGGACAATATTTGTATAGAGAATACGATCACTTCTTGTGCTTCTAAAATTTTAGAGAACTATCGTTCTCCGTTTCATGCGACTGCTATCGAAAAACTTTTAGCAAAAGGTTTTGTTCTGATCCCAAGAGCGAATATGGATGAGTTTGCAATGGGTTCATCTACGGAGAACTCAGCTTATCAAGTCACAAAAAATCCATTCGACACTACAAGAATTCCGGGTGGATCTTCAGGCGGATCTGCAGCTGCGGTTGCCGCTTCTTTTGTGCCTATCGCATTGGGTTCTGACACAGGTGGATCCGTTAGACAGCCTGCATCTCTTTGCGGGATCTACGGCCTAAAGCCGACTTACGGAACTGTTTCCAGATATGGTCTAGTCGCTTATGCTTCCAGCTTGGACCAGATCGGTCCATTGTCCAAGGACATTGACGGGATCATAGATGTGTATTCCGTGATCTCCGGAAAAGATCAGCGGGATGCTACTTCAAAAAATATTCCTGCATTCGATCCTTCTAAGGTAAAAGAACTTCCTTGGAAAGGTTTGAAAATAGGTAAGATGAAGATCACTTCCGAGATTGAGCCTGATATTGCAAAAGCATATGAGTCTCTTTTGGCGGAGTTGGAATCCAAAGGCGCTCAACTTGTGGATCTGGATTTTTCTCTTCTTTCCAATTCTATTCCGATCTATTATATCATCGCTACTGCGGAATGTTCTTCCAATCTTTCTAGATTCGATGGGATCCGTTTCGGACAAAGAAAAGATCCAAGCGGTAAACTGGAAGATCTATACGTAACAAGCAGAAGTGAGGGTTTCGGTAAAGAAGTCCAAAGAAGGATCTTACTCGGAACATTCTCCTTATCCGCCGGATATTACGACGCGTATTATGGAAGAGCACAGAAAGCGAGAGTTCTGATCAAAAAAGAATACGAAGGTTATTTTTCTAAAGTGGATCTGATCCTTCAACCTACTTCACCTACGACTGCGTTCAAGGTGGGAGAGAAAACTTCCGATCCGATCCAAATGTATAAGGCGGATATACTTACTACTTCCGTGAACTTAGCCGGAGTTCCTGCTATGTCTGTCCCAATCGGAACGGATTCAAAAGGACTTCCGATCGGTTTGCAGATCACTGCTCCTTCTTTACATGAAGATAGAATATTCGGTTTTGCTAAAATGATCTCCGACTGGGCTTCCAAGGTTCAGTTGCCCGAAGCCATCAAATGAGCGAGCTCGCCGCGAGAATTATTCCCTGCCTGGATATCAAAGACGGCAGGGTAGTCAAGGGAGTGAATTTCGTAAACCTTGTGGATGCAGGAGATCCCGTAGAATCCGCAGTGGTTTACGAAAAAAATCTCGCGGACGAGTTGTGTTTCTTGGATATCACTGCATCCAGCGATAAAAGAGATATTCTGATCCATTTGGTAGAAGCTGTTGCGGAAAGGATATTTATCCCTTTCACAGTTGGCGGAGGAATTCGCACTCTGGACGATGTTAAGGCGGTTTTAGAAAAGGGAGCGGATAAAGTTTCCATCAACACTGCTGCCTTTGAAAATCCGGACCTTCTTCGTGCCTCCTCCGAAATTTACGGATCCCAATGTATCGTATGCGCGGTGGATGTAAAGTTCCATCCTGATAGACAAAGATACGAAGTGTTCCTCCACGGCGGAAGGACCGAAACAGGAAGAGATGCATTAGACTGGGGAAAAGAAGCCCAAGAAAGAGGAGCAGGAGAGATCCTACTCACATCGATGGACCGTGACGGAACTAAAAAAGGTTTCGATATACAACTTCTAAAATCATTTTCTTCTAATTTAGAAATTCCTATTATTGCAAGCGGCGGCGCCGGGAATCCTGAACATATGGTAGAAGCGATCCTGAGAGGAAAAGCGGACGCAGTTCTTGCTGCATCCATTTTTCATTTTGGTGAATTTACTATCCGAGAAACTAAAGAGAATATGCAGGAAATGGGGATCAAGGTAAGGCTTTGATCCTTATAACCCGCTCACTATCGTAAAAACTTCACCAAACACATTATTAAAATGTGCTTTTACTGTAGTAAGTCCGCTGCCTGTTCCGCCTTCATTCCTAAAAGACATTTGAGAATGGTCCATATCGCTGACAGTATGAGTATTACCTCCTGCCAATCTGTTGTTCAGAAGTGCGGAGTTTAGGGGAACAATCCCATCTGAATTTGTAAATGCAGGGTTTCCATTCGTGATTACAGTACAAGCAGCTTGGTAGGTGGCTGCATGATCGCCTCCGCTGCAATTTGCAGAAACCATGCTTCCACCATATACGGTAGTGACGGGATCCTTGGAAGTATTTGCGATCATACTTTCTAAGAAAAAATTGAATGCTTGGTTGGTTCCATCAGTGATGGGAGGAGCAATACTGCTTACACCTGCACTAATCCCGTTCGTATAAGCAAGACCCTGTCCGCCGGGAGTGTCCGTCATAAACTTGATAATAGTTCCTATGGAGCTCAAATTTCCGGTGTATTGCGGAGAAGAATAGGGAGACCCGTAGTATGGAGTTCCTAAACTTACGATATGATCTATCACGTCCTTAGTATTATTTGCATGTTGGATCGCAGCTCTAGAAACTAGTCCACCCATTGAGTGTGCCACAACGACCACCTTGTCGGAAGAGCTGAAAGCAGCATTTAAAGAATCTATAAACCTTCTGCCGTTTATTTCGATATAGTCCGAGGTCCTATAAGTAAAAACATAGATCTCGAAAGTATCGTATACACTCGCACTATAACCGCTGGGAAGGTCGCTGGTTTGGGTGGTAAATGCAAGTCCCTGGTTCCAGGTTCCTAGCAGGTTTGCTACCTTCTTATTAAAATCGGTAGGAAGATCCGTTTGCCTTTCCGCGAAATCCCAACCGTGAATGAGAACGATTTTTGCTTTGAAATTATCTCTCTGAAAATACGGATCTTGGAAGTATAGAGGAGAAAGACTACCTACTGCCATATTCGGAAATACGGTCGAAAATTTATATAAGGCATGGTTCTGTTCCGCGAAATAACTTGAGACTATATAATCCTTAATTTGGTCCGCTACAGATTTGTTGTCGGGAGGAGTGAGCCTGTCTTGCACATAATCGCAATTCCCGAAAGATAGTAGTGTGAAAAATAAGAATAGAGTTCGGAAAGATAAAAATCTTTTCATACTATATGTTTGGTCGCTATCCGGAAAAACCGCAAGCTAGAATTTGATGGCGGGTGTTCATTAATATCGTAACGGAAAGGAAATAAATGTTTGAATAAGATTTACTTCGGTCGGTTTTTTAAACGATCCAGTACAATACCTGTGGCAACTGTCACATTTAGAGAGGAGATATGACCATGAAGAGGAATACGAACCGTAAAATCCGATTTTTCCATCAGTATCCTTTTTAGTCCTTCTCCCTCATTTCCCATCAGGATCACGAGTTCCTCCCAAGCGGGAATTTTGGACCAATCTTCTGTTCCCTTGTCGGAAGTAGAAACTACCCAGAAATTTCGTTTTTGCAATTTTTCTAATATTTGTGCGAGGTTCCCGACTTTAAAAACATTCAGATAGGCGAGTGCGCCTGAGGCCACTTTTTCCACGGCAGGTGTGATACCGGAAGAATCCCTATCAGGAATGAGAACCGTTTCTACTCCGAAACATTCCGCAGTTCTTAAAATATTTCCCAGGTTGCCCGGATCTTGGATACGGTCCAAAACTAAGATCGGGCCCTTACAATTTTCCAGATGAGAATCGAATGATTTTTTATCTCCGGAATGGAGTTGTATCCTAAGTGCAAGCACTCCTTGGTGATTCACACCGGGAGCCATTTTGTCTAATTTACTAGGAGAAGCTTCTTTGATCAGAAGTTTGTTCCCTAATTCGGAAAGGATCTCTTCTAATTCTTTTTTCGCACCGGAGGTCAGCCAAATTTCTTGGAAGGAAAGCTCGGAACCTTTTTCTAAATGTCTTTCCAGAATTTCCCGGATATTTCTTCTTCCGTAGATATACTCCTGGCGGCTCATTTTCTTTTCCAGCGAAGACCTTCTTTAGTGTCCTCGATTATGATCCCTAATTCGTTCAGCTTGTCTCTGAGTCTGTCTGATTCCGCAAAGTTTTTGTTTTTGCGGGCTTCCTGTCTTTGTCTCACGAGTTCGTCTATTTCCGAGTCTAAAACTTGTACCTTTCTTTCGAAACTTAGGACTCCTAGGATGGAATCTATCTTATAAAATAATTCTAATCTTTTGACGAGTTCATTTTCGTTCGGAGAATTTTGATCCAAGTATTGGTTCGAATCTTTCACCAATTCGAAAACGGAAGCAAGAAATTTGGAAATATTCAGATCGTCTGCGAGGCTTTCTAAAAATTCATCCCAGGAAGCGGCTTCCAAATTCCCTTGGGATTGGAATGTTTTTCCCGACTTGGATAATTCTTCTAATAATCGATCGATACAGTTTTGGATCTTAGAAACGGATCCGGCTGCTTCTTCTAATCTTTCTTTTGTGAAGTTTAATTTACTTCTATAATGTGCGGAGAGTAGAAGGAATCGGATATTTTTAGGTTCGGCACCTTCTTTTACCAAATCTCTTAGGGTGAAAAAGTTTCCCTTGGACTTGGCCATTTTTTCTCCGTTTACTAGAAGATGTTCAGAGTGCAGCCAGTATTTTACAAAGGATTCTCCCGGATAAGCACCTTCACTTTGAGCGATCTCATTTTCATGGTGGGGGAAGGTTAGGTCCACTCCTCCTGTATGGATGTCCACTCCGGAGCCATACACGTCACGCACCATCGCGGAACATTCTAAATGCCATCCCGGTCTTCCGGAGCCGATCTCGGTCTCCCAAGAAGGTTCTCCGTCTTGTTTCGGGAATTTCCAAAGAACAAAGTCTCTCACATCGTCTTTTTCGTATTCGTCGGTATCATAACGAGTACCTGTTTTCATCCCGCTTACATCGATTTTGGAAAGTTTCCCGTAATTTTTGAATTTAGAGATAGAATAATACAAACTTCCGTCTTTTTCATAAACGAGTCCCTGGTTTTGAAGATGTTTTATGATCTCTACCATGGAAGGAATAGAATCGGTCGCTCTGGGATAATGTTCTAATTTTTGAATATTCAGAGATTCTAAATCTTCTTGGAATGCTTTTACCCAGGGTTCAGTAAATTCTCGGATCCCTTTACCTTGTGCCAAGGATTCACGGATGATCTTATCGTCGATATCGGTGATATTCATAGTCATATCCGGTTTATAACCGAAAGAGACAAGAACACGCCTAAGAAGATCTACGAATAAGAATGCGCGTAAATTTCCTAAATGTGCGAAGTTATAAACCGTAGGGCCGCAGGAATATACTCTGACTCTGTCCGGAAACTCCGGACGAAATACTTCTTTGTTTCCGCTGAGAGAATTATGAAAACGGATCTCTTTCATTCAGGGAACAGGATCTCTTTCGCAAATTCCAGATTGGCCAAATTTTGTTTGTCCCCTGCGATACCTGCTTCGTTCCCTTCCGTAGGATAAACCTGCATTCTTTTATCGCAGACTAAATGATTGAATAATGCGAACACGGACTTAGGATGAGAAACCTTATCTTCCATCCCGACTGAAACTAAAGTAGGGATCTTGATCTTTTTGGAAAAATGTAAACTATCAAAATAAGAAAGATTCTTTTTTACTTGGGCTTTTTTGGATTTTGCGTTGGAAATCTGTTCCGAAACTTCTTTGGACCAGCTAGTTCCTAACTTCAATTGTGTATCGTCCACATGGCAAAAATTAGGAGTTTCTAATATAAGCGCTTTGACTCTGGGAGAATTCGCCGCACCGAATAATGCCATGGAGGCTCCGATACCTTTGCCTGCCAGGATGATCTTGTCTCCGTCAATCCCGTCTGTAAGTCTTAAAAATTCGATCGTGCGGATCACATCCAAGTAATTCGCTTTTAAGAAGAAGGATTCTTTGGCTTCTAATCCTTTTCTGTAATATCCAGGAGTCCAATCCGGATCGGGAATTTCTCCTTCTTTCAAAACCGGACGGATCAACTGAGTTCCATGGCCTCGGAGGTCCAGGATGAGTTGTGCGACTCCAGCTTCCGTCAGACCCTTAATAATTTGAGGTCTATCTTTTGCATAATCGTGGAAATATACGAGTACAGGTAGATCTCCTCTTTTTCTTGGGATCACCAAACTGCCGGTAAGCGTTGCGTTCCCATACGATTGGAAAGAAATATCGTAGATGGTTTCTTTTAAAATGGTCCCTTTGAGCAGGGCCTTAGTTTGGTTTTTAACCGGAAAACCTTTGAGTTCTCGGATCGACTCCGCCCAAAAATCGTCCAAATCCGCTGGAGGTGAGAAGGGAGGATAAGTCTGGAAGCACTCGTCGAAACTGATAGCCATCAGAGATACATCGTTTTCATTTCAACGGGGGTGTAAAGTGATCTTTTGCGGAATACAATGTCTGTAGAAGAAGGACTGAAATTGTCATAGGCCCTACACCTCCCGGAACAGGAGTATAATGAGAGGATTTTTCCCATGCCTTGGAAATTTCGATATCTCCTAGGTTTCCTGCGTTATAACCGGCATCCAATAATACCGCTCCCGGTTTGATCCAATCCGATTTGATAAATTCAGGTTTTCCGACAGCACCCACAACTATATCCGCTTGGGAAACGATTTCCGGTAGGTTTTGGGTTCTGGAATGACAGAGGGTGACCGTTGCATTCATTTCCGTAAGAAGCATCGCCATAGGTTTTCCCAAAATAGGAGAACGTCCTACAACCACGGCTCTTTTTCCTGCTGGGTCAATTCCGTATTCTTTTAGAAGAAGAACCATACCGTACGGAGTGCAAGGAAGATAAGTTTCCACACCCATAGACAATTTCCCGAAGGATAATGTAGTAACTCCGTCCACATCCTTCTTCAAATCGATCCGATCGAAAGCTGCTCTTTCGTCTATCTGAGGAGGGGTAGGATGTTGTAAAAGAATTCCGTGGGTATCCGGATCCGCGTTCAGTCGATCGATGACTGCAAGTAATTCCTGGGTAGTAGTAGTTTCAGGAAGTTCGATTTTTTCGGAGATCATTCCCACTGCATGACAGGACTTGACTTTCATATTTACGTAAGTGGCAGAAGCAGGATCGCTCCCGACCAGGATAGTCGCGAGTTTCGGGGGTTTTTTTCCGGAAGCCGTAAGAGTTTTGATCTCTTCGGCGATAGAATCTTTTATCTTTTGGGAAAGTTTTTTGCCATCCAGTAAAATCGCAGTCATGGGTTCAGGATTTAGCTTCCGGTCCCGATGTCATCCGAAAATAATCCTTTTCAGTCGGGTAGAATGCTTAAAATAGGATCATGTCCGAAGTTTCCACCATTGACCTAAATCGTTTGCCGGAACATGTAAACCAAACCGTACGTATCCAAGGTTGGGTCCACGGTTTGAGAGGATCTAACGCCAGACAATTTTTAAGTCTGAGAAATTCCGGAAAAATCCTACAGGTGCTCGCAGAAAAAGAAATTTTGGGAGAAGATCTGTTCTCGGAGATCAAACACCTAAAACAGGAAACTTCAGTAGAAGTGATCGGTAAATTAGTGGAAAATGAAAAGTCTCCCATAGGATTCGAACTGGTACTTTCTTCTTTCAAGAAGGTGGGGGAATCCGAGAATTATCCGATCACACCCAAAGAACACGGAATAGACTTCTTACTTTCCCAAAGACATCTTTGGTTACGTTCCAGTAAGCAGCTTGCTATCATAAAGGTTAGAAGTGAACTTTCTTACCAGATCCGAAAATATTTCCACAGCAACCAATTCACATTGATAGATACACCTATCCTAACGGGTTCCATAGGAGAATCTGCAGGAACATTATTCTCTACGGAATATTTCGATCTTGGAAATGCGTATCTAGCACAAACAGGACAATTGTACTTAGAGACTGCGATATTCGCGCATAATAAAGTGTACTGTTACGGACCTACATTCAGAGCGGAGAAGAGCAAAACCAGAAGACATTTAACTGAATTCTGGATGGTGGAAGCGGAAACAGCATTTTTAACACATGCAGAAAATCTAAAATTGCAGGAGGATTTTGTAAAAACAGTCATCAAAGAAACTGTTTCTTCCTGTTTGCCTGAACTAAAAGTTTTGGAAAGAGACCCGGCACCTCTATTAGATTATATCTCCAAACCATTCGCTCTTATAGATTATAAAGAAGCTTTGGAATATCTACAATCCCAGAAAGAAGATATAACCTGGGGGGATGATATCAATTCCGAAAGAGAACAGATGCTTTGCCAAAAATTCGGTGGGCCTGTTTTTATCCAAAAATATCCAAGAGAAGCAAAAGCATTCTATATGAAGGTCAACCCTGAGGACCCAAGGACAGTGCTTAACGCGGACCTGATCGCTCCGGACGGAGTGGGAGAGATCATAGGCGGTTCCGAAAGGGAAGAAAGTTACGAAAATATCACTAAAAGACTCCAGGAAGAAAATTTGCCTGTGGAATCCTATGAGTGGTATTTGGAACTTAGAAAATACGGCTCCGTTCCTCATTCTGGATTCGGCCTCGGAACAGAAAGGCTGATTGCCTGGATCTGCGGACTACAACATGTCCGGGAATGTATTCCTTACCCTCGTATGATGGAAAGATTGTATCCTTAAAACGATCTCACGCAGAGCCGCGAAGGCGCAAAGAAAGGACTTTTATTCCTTTAGTACTATTTAAAAACTCTCAGCGTCTCTGTGCCTCTGCGTGAGAAAAAAAGTCTAGAAAAAAAGCCAGAGCAACCGATACCAAAAATAGAGGTATCGTATGGCTAAAAGTTCCGCCCTTTCCACACAGCTTTCCTTGGAAGAGTCCGCTTGGGAACTCTTTGAAACGGGAGCGTACGAGGAAGTATCCAAACTAGCGGAGAAGAATCCGAAAAACGTGTTCTTAAATCATTTAAGAGCGGTTTGCGAATTCGAAACGGAAACGAATACCGCCAATAATTTTCCTTTAGAAGGAAAAACGGTCCTTACACCTTTGCTCGGCGCATATCTGCATAAAGCAAAAGGAAATGCTAAAGAGGCCGCGGTATTATTTCACGAATACTTCAAGGCATCTTCCAGTCCGGTATCTTATTCTATCTTAACCACCGGGATCAAGGCATGCGAAGAAGTGGGGGCCCACAAAGCATGTGCGGATCTAATCCAGAGATACAAGGCTCTTTGGTCGGACGGATATTTTTCCAAACTGGAATTTTTCTCCCTGTATCATTTAAGAAAATTCGAAGAAGCTCTTAAAGTTTTCAAAGAAAATTCGGAGAACTTAAAAGAAGACAGAGATGTTCTGGCAGCTTTAGGATTATGTTTTGTTCATATAGGAAGATTCGAAGACGCTCGTAATATTCTAGAAAAACTTCCCGGTGCGGGAGAGATCCCTTCTTATGAAGATAAGGTGACAGAGTATTCAGATAGGATCAAAAATATCCCTAAATACGAAGCTAGAAA
This sequence comes from Leptospira dzoumogneensis, assembly GCF_004770895.1. Taxonomy (NCBI): domain Bacteria; kingdom Pseudomonadati; phylum Spirochaetota; class Leptospiria; order Leptospirales; family Leptospiraceae; genus Leptospira; species Leptospira dzoumogneensis. The sequence goes on from NZ_RQHS01000018.1 coordinate 235,896, forward strand.
AAAAGAACTTTCTAGAACGGAACTCTTAGATCTGGGATACGCGTATCTATTCTCAGAGTCTTATAAGAAAGCGGAAGAAGTTTTTACTTCTCTGGTTTCCCTAGAATCACGATAACTCTTCCTTTCAAAAGAGCCTCCCTGGATTTAGGGGAGGCCAGGACCTTCTCCGCATCTTCGTTGGAGATCACAAGGTCAGCTCCCAATTTTCCGGAAACACCTAACGCAGTAGTCAAAAGTGGTTTATAACCGGAGACTTCTTCCTTCATTGCGTCCTGCATTTTAGAAAAATAGCGGATATATCCGTAATTCACGATGGAACTTTTTTTAACGAATAACGGAGAATAGATCCCGATCCCGTCTTCGTCCCTGATCTCCGAAAATAATGCAGGCACAACGTCTAAATGCCTTGCATCTACTATAAGACCCGTATAAGGATCCGCAGGGTTATGGATCGGATGAGCTTCCGGAAAATTTTCGGAAGAATAGGGAAGAGTGATATGAGATAGAATTCCCTTTTTACCTTTTAAAGAAAGAATTCCTGTAGCGATCAAATGATTTCCTTTGAATCGGTTATGGATCTCGATAGGTTCCTTCTCGTAGATCTCTTGGAAAATTTCCCTAAAAGATTCGTCTTGTGCTATTTTTTCGCGAAGAAGAAGATTGGAATCCAACTTTAGATTTTCCATACTTCTATATAAATATTTCTTAATCTCTTCTTTAGCGGTTTCTTTTGCGATGTTCCTGGCCTCAGTGATATTTTTTGCGGTCCCGATCTTATTATAATCCGGATCATCCGGATGAAATGCGATCTTAGGAAGTTTTACTTCCACGGTTTTACTGATCTCTCCGGTTCTCCAATTTATGATCGTTTCCGTTTTGTCCTTGGACTCCCATGCAAAAATGGAAATTCCAGAGATCAAAAAGAATGCCAGAAATTTAAGTTTCATACCGCTTCTCCGGAAGAGTAATTGGGAAGTTTAGAATATTCTAATTTTAATTGGTTCCACTCGGTGATCCTTTTTGCAGGAGGAAGAGAATTGATCAGATCCGTTCCATACGACTTGGTCCAGATACGAGAATCCAATAAACTTACGATCCCTGTGTCTTTTTCGGAACGGATCAGCCTTCCAAAACCTTGTTTCAGAACAGTGGTCGCATAAGGAAGTTGAAGATCTTTGAAAGGATTCCCACCTTTCTCTTTCAATTTTTCACTTCTTGCCTCAAGCACCGGATCGTTAGGAGGTTGGAACGGAAGTTTAGTCAGGATCACTGATCTGAGTTTATCACCTCTGATATCCACTCCCTGCCAGAAGGAAGATACTCCGAAAAGTACCGCATCCTTTTCCGCTAAAAAACGGTTTTTAGCCGCTTCCGGTCCCATTTCTAGTTGAGAGATGATAGGTAGATCCGTAAGAGGTCTAATCGTTTCTATAATTTCATTCAAGGATTTATTAGAAGTAAATAAAACGAATGCTCCACCTTTTGTGAGTTCTATCAGTTTTAAAATATAACGAGAAAGATCCGCAGCATTTCTTTCTGCAGATTCAGTTGCGTCTTTTATATCCTTAGGCAAAAACAAAAGTGCATTTTTCTCATAAGGAAAAGGAGAAGCAACAAGCTTGGATTTAGAAGGTAATCTTCCGATCCGGTCCGCAAAATAACTTAGATCACCTTTATTGGTGGAAAGTGTAGCGGAAGTGAAAACTATACTTTCAGTTCTGGGCTCTAAAACTTCTCTGAGTATCGTTTCGGATTTTAAAGGTTGGGTCAGAAGTTTAGGGAACATCTCCTTCGTTCTAGTATTCGGAGGATCCGCCCAATACACTCTTTCTCCCTCATCCATCGTACGGAAAAGATGTAAACCTTCTGCGATCTGTCCGATCCGTCCCGAAGACATTTCGATCTCGAGTGCGATCTCTTTTTCTTCCAGATCGTCACTTTCTTTAGAATATTTTTTTAATTCTAAAAGAAGAGCTTCTTGCAAAGAATCTAATGCCGCTTCTAATTCCCCTCCGTCCATTTTTAACGGCCTGCGAATTCTTTGGGAACCGTAGAAATTGAGAGGAAGTTCTCCCACCACCTTGTTAAAACAAAGGAAAAGTTTTTCTCCTGCAAGATTGGTAAGATCGTTTATCTTAGGAGAATTGAGTCTCGCACCTAAGCCCGATTTTTTTTGGGAATTCCAAACACCTTGTAATAGTTTTTGGATCTCTAAAGAAGATAATTCAATTCTAAATGCGTTCCCTAAAACTTCCGGAAAATTATGGGCCTCATCTACTACGATCTTTTTGAAGTCCGGCAGAATATTAAAATCGGATGCAATATGTGCTGCGAGCAAGGAATGATTTACGATCAGCAAATTGGACTTCTGCCATTTAGCCCTTTCTAAAAAATAAAAAGAATGGGAGAAGTTAGGGCAGCTTCTTCCTAAACAAGAATCTGCTTCCCTTGTTACCTTAGACCAAAAATCGGGAGAGGCATATCCGTCATATTCCTGCCTTCTTCCTGATCCGGAATTAGAGACCCAGTCCTTAAAAGAATTCAAATGTTCCATCATCTCGGGACCGAATGTTCCCTGGGTCAGAACATTTCCCAATTTTCTTTTGCAGACGTAGTTAGAAGCACCCATTGCAATTTCCGCTTTCACTTCTTGTCCCAAAATTTGAGAAACAAGAGGGATATCTTTTCGGATCAATTGGTCTTGGAGAGCTTTTGTTTCCGTGGAGATGACTACGATCTCCTCATCTTCCAATGCGCTGATCGCGGCGGGGATAAGATAAGCCAATGATTTTCCTACACCTGTTCCCGCTTCCACGATCAGATGTTCCGAACTTGCAAATGCTTGTTCTACACTATTCGCCATTTGGATCTGGCCTGATCTGGATTCGAAATCAGGCCAGAGTTTGGAAAGTTTTTTGAATTGTTCTTCTACTCTGCTCAAATGATTACGCTTCCCTGGTGCGGAAAAGTTTGATCACACAATATAAGGATAGAAGGGTTACGAGTCCCAAAGAAACCCACATGATGAGTGCACCATCCAAAGTTAATTCAGGAGAAACAGATCCGAATGCTTCCTTGATAGACCCGGTTTCCTTGTAAGGAAATATATTCATAAAGAATGCCAGGATCAGTATAAAACTTCCCAAAAAGATTGGTAGCACTTTGTTCGTGGATTTGTCCTTGGATTCTTCTTTGCCTTTTAGGCTAAAATGTACAAGAATGTAAACGAGTGCGAATACCGCTATAATTGCCAGAAATACATAACGGGAGATCAATGCTTGGAATTTCGCTTCTTCTGCACTTATGCCCGCGCCTGCATTAGCGATCACCCAATCCACATCCATCTTATTGATATAAGATCCCAGGTTTTGGTAGAGAAACATTCCAAATACGATCAGTAAAAATGCAGGTGTAACGTATTGGATCACCCACCAGAAAAACTTAGGAAGCTGGGCCTGCGCACCCTTATGACCTTCTTCCAAACCTTTTTTAGCTCCGATCACCCAGCCGAAAATTACGATCTGTAAGGTTGCCAAGATATAGATCAGAACCGTTCCTACCCAGAAATCTGCCTGGTCTAAGGCATTGAAATTTTTGTTAAAATACAAGATCGGAAAAGAAAGTCCGAACGTGAAAAGAAAAAGTATAAAACTAGAGGTCCTTCTTCTGATATGAAAAGCTTCTTCTAAAAATACGATCACAGGCTGGAGCATCGTTACGGAAGAGGTGAGTGCCGCTAAGAATAGGACAAAATACCAGATCGCTCCAAAAAACGAACCTCCGGGCATCAATGCAAACACGGAAGGAAGCGCGATAAATCCCATTCCGAATGTTCCGAAGGATGTTGCCGATACTCCTAAAAACAAAAATGCGACAGGAATAGTGATCATTCCACCGAATGCAACTTCTACAAACTCATTTAATGAAGCAGCGGAAACGGAAGACAGAATTACATCGTTCTCTTTTTTGAGATAACTGGAAAATACCAATGCGATCCCGAAACCCGCGGATAAAGTAAAAAATATCTGGCCTGCAGCGGAGATCCAAACCTTAGCCTCTCCCAATGCGGCCCAGTTCGGGTTCCACATCTGAGCGAGTCCTAATTCTATATTATCTAAAGTTAATACTCTAACAAGGACAATTACGGAACAGATTAACATAGAAGGAACTGCGATCTTGGCGAATACTTCCAGACCTTTTGCGATCCCTCTATACACTAAAATAAAGTTCATTAAAAAGCAGGCGAGTGTTGCGTAAAAAATTTTACCTTGGACGGCACTTCCGTTCTCTTTTGCTCCCACCAAAGTATGGAAATGGTTGGAAGAATTTTGGATGAGAGAATTCAGATCCCCGTTCCCTGAATTCAGGCTGATACTTCCTGTCACAAAATCGAAAGCATAAGCAAGACACCATGCTTCCACAAAAACGTAATAGACATATATCAATAAAGGAATGGTAACTCCGATCGTCCCAAGCAGTCTAAGAGGAACACCGGAAAGATAAGCGCGGAATAGATTCGGAAAACTATGACCTTGTTCTCCACCCATTCTTCCCATCACCCATTCGGTGATACAGACTGGGATCCCAACCAGGATAAAACTGATGATATAAGGGAGAAGGAAGGCTCCTCCTCCATTCTGCACTGCTTGTCCCGGAAATCGGAGGAAATTTCCGAGTCCGATCGCTCCTGAGGCAACGGTTAATATGAGTCCAGTGCGGGATTTCCAACTTTCCTTGGGCGGTTCTTTAGTCATCTAGGGTTGTTCCGGCTTTTAGGGATTTCGGACTTAATACCTGTCCGAAAAGGGAATGGCTATAATCCCAGTAAAAGTGTCCCCCTTGTCAAAACGAATTCGGATTTAGAAATGGAAAAAAACGGGACATAATGGAGCTAAAATCCTATCTGACTTTCTGGCAGAAAATTTTAGAAATTTAACTGATGGCCCAGTCTAAGTATTAACTCGAATACAAGTGGATTCGGATAAAAATGAAACTAGATAAGATCACATTAAAATTGAATGAGGCTCTTTCAAGTGCACAAAGCTCTTATGACAAGAACCCGGAGATACAAGAAGAACATATTATTGCTCAGATCTTAAACCAAGGAGATGGATTTGCTCCTCCTTTGTTTTCTAAACTGGGTTTAAATCTGTCCGAGTTCCGACGTAAAACGGAAGAATCCATCGCGAAACTTCCAAGGGTAGAAGGCCAAGAAGACAAAGGATTTTCCAGAGCCGCCGTTTCACTCTTGCAGTCTTCCGACAAGATACGTGCAGAACTGAAGGATGAATATCTTTCTACAGACCATGTTCTCTTGGCATTTTTGAAGAATGGAATATCTTCACTTCGCCAAGAATTCGCCAGATTAGGACTCGATTATCCTAAATTATTAAAAGCAGTATTAGAACTCAGGAAAGGACAACCCATCATGGATGATACTCCGGAAAACAAGGCGGATGCCTTGAAAAAATATGCAAAAAATCTAAATGAGCTGGCTAAACTAGGCAAGCTGGACCCGGTCATCGGAAGGGACGAGGAGATCAGAAGGACCATCCAAGTACTTTCCCGCAGGACTAAAAACAACCCGGTGCTCATCGGAGAACCGGGTGTGGGTAAAACTGCGATCGTAGAGGGACTCGCAGGTAAGATCATCCAAGGAGAAGTTCCGGAAGGGATCAAAACCAAGACAATCTATGCTTTGGATCTGGGTGCGATGATCGCCGGTGCAAAATACAGGGGAGAATTTGAAGAAAGACTAAAAGCCACCCTGGACGAAGTAAAACACAGCGATGGGAATATCATACTATTCATAGATGAGATCCATACACTCGTCGGAGCAGGCGCGCAAGAAGGAGCAATGGATGCTTCTAATATGCTAAAACCGATGCTTGCTCGAGGAGAACTTCGTTGTATAGGTGCAACCACCTTAAAGGAATACCAAAAGTATATCGAAAAGGATGCGGCCTTAGAAAGAAGGTTCCAACCGGTTCATGTAAAAGAACCAAGTGTGGAAGAAACAGTCACTATTCTTCGCGGTTTAAAAGATAGATACGAACTACATCATGGAATTAAAATATTAGATTCCGCGATCGTGGCCGCGGCTAGTTTATCGAATCGTTATATAGCGGATCGTTTCCTTCCTGATAAGGCGGTGGATCTAATAGACGAGGCAAGTTCCAAGATGAGGATAGAAATGGATTCTATGCCGGAAGAATTGGACAAGTTAAGTAAAAAGATACAATCCTTGAAGATAGAAAAGGAAGCTCTAAAAAGAGAAACGGATCCCGCTTCCAAACAGAGAGTGGAGAATATTGCAAAAGAACTTTCGGAACAGGAAGAACTTTTTCGGAACTTAAAAGCCCGTTGGGATCTGGAAAAATCCAAAATTTCCAAAATTAAGGAAATCAAAGAAGAAACGGATAAATACAAGGTTCTTGAAGCGGAAGCAGAAAGGCGAGGAGAGATCAATAGAGTCGCAGAAATTCGTTATGGAAAACTAATAGAACTTTCCAAAGAAATGGAAAAAGCAAACGCGGAACTCAAAAAGATCTCAGGCTCAGGAAGACTTTTAAAAGAAGAAGTAGATGAGGAAGATATCGCAAATATAGTCTCTCGTTGGACCGGAATTCCTGTATCCAAAATGCTCCAAGGAGAGAAGGCGAAACTTCTCAAAATGGAAAATTCATTGAAGATCAAGGTGATCGGTCAGGACCATGCTTTGGAATTATTATCCGAAGCGATCCGTAGATCCAGGGCAGGGATCGCAGATCCGAACCGTCCTATCGGTACTTTCTTATTCTTAGGACCAACAGGTGTCGGTAAAACTGAAACTGCAAAGGCATTGTCCGAGTTCTTATTCGATGATGTGAACGCAATGCTTCGTATAGATATGAGCGAATATATGGAAGCTCATTCCGTATCCAGACTGATAGGAGCTCCTCCGGGTTATATAGGACATGACGAGGGTGGACAATTGACTGAAGCGGTAAGACGCAGGCCTTATTCTGTGATCTTATTCGACGAGGTGGAGAAGGCTCATCCCGAAGTGTTCAATATCTTCTTACAGATATTGGACGAGGGTAGGTTGACCGATTCCAAAGGAAGGAATGTGGACTTTAAGAATACGGTCATCATTCTTACTTCTAATCTAGGCTCCGATGTTTTAGGTTCTACGGAATATTCGGAAGAAGAGAAAGAAAGAATGGTGGACCTAAGGTTGAAAAAACATTTCAAACCTGAGTTCTTAAACCGTTTGGACGAAGTGATCCTATTCAAATCGGTGGATGAGGCGATGATCGCTAAGATCGCAGAACTTCAATTGCAGATCATGGCTAAAAAAGCTGCGGAGAATGGACTAAACGTAAGTTTCACTCCTGCATTGAAAAAACATATCGTGCAGGCCGGTTTTGACCCTGAATACGGGGCAAGGCCTTTGAAAAGACTAGTCCAAAGAGAGATCGGGAACGCTCTCAGTAATTTTATACTGAAGGGTGAATTCAAGGAAGGGCAGAGTATCGTTCTAGATTATTCAGGCGGAACTGTGTCTGTGAAGTAAGAAATAAAAAACCCCGGGTCTATCACAACCTGGGGTTTCACTAAGTACAGCACATAGTAAGGGAAAAAGAATGTGCAGTATTACTTTACGGGAGTTTTACCTCCCGTGTTCGATTTAGAATTCTACTTTATGTAGAAATAATTCCTCTTTTTTCATTTTTAAAACTTTAGAAGCCATGCTCTTGAAATCTTCAGGCGGCTCTAATAGTCCTAACTCCACTTTGGAAAGGAAAGGAGTTGAGACCTTTAATTTTTTAGCCATATCGTATTGTTTGATCCCCAATTCTCTGCGTTTTGCCCAGAGTTTATTGGTAAGTCCTTGGCTGAATTCAGGATAAACCTCTTCTACCGGACTTTCGTTGAATAGTTTATCTAATGTCGTTTTCAAATATTTAGCGCAAGCCTGTCTGAATTTTTCAGTAGGAGCTTGGCTTCCGGTTTCAATTTTGGAAAGGTAGCTAGGGGATACACCCAGAGCCCTTGCCATATCATATTGCTTGATTCCCCGTTTTTTACGGAGCATATAGATGTGGTTGTTCATTCTTTTCCCCTTTTTAACCGTTTTAAAACGACCTTACTTTGCCTCAAGAATAAATTTCCATCATGCCCAACAGGCACTTAAGTATAGAAATTTTTTCCAAAGTGGGCTAATACTAAGAGAGATAAGAATAAGAATCAAGCATTTGAAATCTTATTCTATAAAAAAAGGCCGTTAGACTTATTGTGGATTGTAGAACACGGTCAGTAGCCCGAAGTATAAAGGTCTATAACCTCTTCGGACTACTGAACAGGGATACTCTTGATCTCTTATAACTTAGGAAATAAGTTTATAAGCGTCTTAAGTGCCATTTATTGACTGTTAGATCTTACCTTCTTTCAATCTGCTCGAGTCCAGAATGAATTGGTAATCCGTTTTAAGCTTTTGGGTAAGCTCTCTAACGAAGTTTTGTTTTTTAGCTCGGATCAAATCTTCTTTGATTCTCTCTCTAACCTCGCCGTAAGGCATAGGAGTTCTGTCTTGAGGATTGTTCGGATTTGACTTAGCATAAGAGAACATTTTGGCAGCTTCGTACTGCTCTCTCATCTCCGCTTCTGAAACGGTTACATCGCTTGGAAGTTCTCTTTTGAATACCAAAGGCTGTACAATGTATAGTTTCATTACATTGAACATATCTTGGAAATCCTTAGACTCTAAAGCGTCTTTCAATTCTTTAGAACTATCAGCTATCTTATACCAGATATATTGTTGTCTGAAAAATTGGAGCACATTCGCCTTATCATCTAATTTGGAAGAATCAAGACCGCTTTGTTTTGCCAATTGTTCCAACTCGTTCAAAACGTCTTTGAACTTAACGGTTTCTCCGGTTTTGGTATTGGTCAATAGAACGGATTCATGATTGAAAGTGTTCAGGTTATCTTGAGTGATATTTGCTTTTTCGAAACCTGCATTTTTCACTAATTGTTCTTCTTGCTCGCTGACTGCGCTGAACAAGAATCTCTTTTTCATGAAGTCTTCGTAACGAGGAGCGATATCATCCACTTTTAGATCTAGATAATTACGTTTTACTTCCGCCTTGATTTGGTCGGAAATGTCGGGAGTCTCGATATATTTTTTAGCGAGAACTTTCAATTTTCCGAATTCTTTGGAGAAAAACTTTCCAACTCTGGAAGCGTAGATTGTCTCTACTCTTTCTACTCTTAAAATGAGGAATTTTTTCCTTCTAGGAGCTTTTGGATCCGCTCCCGGAGAAAGTTGGTCGTCGATCTCTTTTAAGATCCATTTTCCTTCGTTCTCTGCAGCTTCTTGGTAAAAAGCGAGGTTAGGATCGTTTCCACAATTCAAACATTGCGGTTCTAATAATCCGCCGACTGCTTTGTAAGCAGGTTGATCCGTATGATCTACCACGTACTGGATAATTTCTTTTTTGCCGGAAAGTTTTTGGATCCCTTCGAAAATACTTTGGGCTCTCTGTCTGGTAACTTCTTCGTCTTTAGGATCGAAAGAGAAAACTGCGATCACTCGTACGAAAGCGAATTTTAATTTACCGACTTGCTCCAACTTCTCCGCTAAATTCCTTTGCAGGAAAGAAGCAGCCATCTGGGGTTTGGAGTATTTTAGAAAAACTGCTAATTCATCTTCGGATACGAGTTTCTTTTCCGTATTGTACAAAGAGATCAATTTGAAAAGACCTAAAGTTTCCAGAAGTTGGGTTTGTTCTTCTTTGGTCGGATGATTCGGTTCCGGTTTGCGGCCGCCTGTATTTAATTGGTAGAAGTTCCTGAGTTCTTTTCTGGTAACTGTTCCTCCTTTGAAAGAGGCTAATACATCCGAGTCCGAATTACACTGAAAGAGTAATGCCGCCAGGAAGGAGAGTACGATTATTTTTTTGTTCATGTTGTTTTATATAACCTGTTCTTTTCGGATCTCGAAAAGACTAGTATTTATGGATGGTCTTTCGGGCAGGTTGCTGCTTCTTACCTTGGATTTCAACGGATATTTCGCGAGTTAGGCGTTTTTCGTTGTCTTGGTAAAGTCCTTCGGCTGCCCTAGCGCCTGAAGGATTGCCGGAAGAATTCCAATCGGATGGAGTTTCCTTTGTCTTCATAGAAAGCATCTCTTGTTTTTGAGAAGAGAGCTTGTCCATCTCCGCTCCAATAGATACTTTTAAAGATTCGGAATAATCCCGGTCTGCTGCAATTCTATCCTTTATCTTGCCTAGTTCGGTCAAGTCCCGATCTATTTCTTCCGTTTTGCGTAAAAGATGTGCCACTTTAATTTTCATGGAATAAGACCTGGAACTTTAAACTTCAGTTCCTGAGTCTAGGCCCCAGGCTGCTTCTTGCAAGTAGGAAAAAAAGAGTCCGCAGGTGAGGATCATCAACTCTTCTCCCGGTTTGGATAGGCATATAAGAAAGAAGAAGGTGGAAAATAAGAGACCGCTAAGAAGATCCTTATTTCCCTTCCAAATGACCCAAAACATTCCTAAAAATAACAATACTGATTTGAATAGGGAAGGTTCTAAACCTGGATGAGCAGGCTCATATAAGATCCAAACACCTGAAAGTAAAACACAAAGTCCTAAAATAATAATACGAACCTGTTTCGGAATGGATAAAATTAGAAATAAGGAAAGCGCCGGGATTAGAAATGGAGAAAGTTCCCTTCTGGAAAAAGAAAGGATACAAGAACCTGCCAATATTAGGACGCCTAAAGTTTCCCTAAACGCAGGAGAACGACTCCCTAAAAAAGAAAATCCACCCGAAGAGATCATACCTGCGAGACTCAAGCAGACTAAATCCAAAATGGATTCAGCGGCTGTTCCGTCCCAAAAGGAAACAGCACATATAGAAGCCGGAAATATTAAAAAATTGAGATTAGGTCTAAGAGTTTTAGAAGAATGGAATTGGGAAAATGCGATCGTAAGACAAAGAACCAAAGAACCTGAGAACGGAAATCCATAGGTTTTGAAAAACAGATAAGCCGAGGTGAAGAATAGAAAAACCATTGTATCTATTATGAAATTCCGGTATCTTGACGAATCGAACCGTTATGATCCTGAACGAGATTATCATCTCAACGGAAAAGATAGACAGCGTTCAAGTTCTGAAACTGCAGGGTTCTATCAACTCCTTTACGGAGAAAAAATTTAAGGATGTGCTTTCCTTGGCGGTTCGCCAGGGACCGGTCATCATGGATATGGAAGACGTACATTTGGTATCCTCTACCGGGGTCCAGGCCTTAAAAGAAGTGAGCCAATCCAGTTTTTCCAGTAAGAACAAACTCGTCCTTGTAAATATCTCCAAAGCAGTGATCAATGTTTTTAAAATGGCCGGCTTAAGCGGATTTTTCCTGATCGCTAACGACGAAGAGGCCGCCTTAAAGATGGCTTCTAAACGCTGATATTCTCGGATCTAAGACGGACTCTCGGAAATAGAAAATGAAATCTGAAAAAACTTCTTCCTTTAATTATTTTAGAAAGGCCTGGCATTTACTCGGGCTCATCATTCCTGCCTTCTATTATTTCGATGTATTCCATGGACAATTTTTGTTAGTGTATGCAACTCGTGCTATTATTACGATCCTGCTTGTTCTATGTCTCGGGCTTTTAGTATTACTGGAATGGGCAAGATTCCATATTCCGATCGTACAAACTGTATTCGTAAAGTTCGCCGGTCCTTTATTAAAGGAAGAGGAGAAGTCCAGGATCAACGGAACCTTCCCTTATTTCCTTTCTATTACGTTAGTTGTGTTTTTCTTCCCGCCTGATATCGCGATCCTTTCCTTATTATTTCTGGTGATTGGAGATCCGATGGCCGCTTGGGTAGGAACTCATTTCGGAAAGAACAGATTTTCTAACGGTAAATCCAAAGAAGGGATCTTGGCATTCATTCTATCTTCTACGATCGTGGGTCTTTGGTTTATTTATGTGGTCCAGTCAGGTTCTAAAGAGCTTGGGATCTATCAATTTTCTTCCGGAGAATTTTGGCAGAATATAATTTTAGTGCTGCCTGCCGTTATCGCAGCTGCTGTCACCGAGCTGTACAGCGGAACTTACTGGAATGGGATTGTGGATGATAATCTTCTTATCCCGGTCGTATCCGCAGTCGTTTTGGGATTTTTTGCTTATTTCACTTTGGATTTGAGTATAGGCCAGATCTTCTTAAATCCAGCTCAGATCTTCGAAACATATTAGGAAAATTGAATTTTCTTTTTGCGCAGTGAATTACTGGGTTTTCTCCGCAGGAAGAATATGATACACAAAATCGATCCTGGTTTTGGCGCTACCTTTGATCCCTTTTGCGGACCAGGTGAATTCCAGATCGGTAGGAAAGACGGAATTCTCATAAGGATATTGGCCTAAACGATTTTCCTTTTTCTGTTTTTCCTTAACCATAGAGCCTAGGTAATTAAAAGAACCGATCCAATCTTCTCCGATTTCGAAACCTTCCATCTTACCTTTTACACCTGCAAATTCATACATTGCAAAATAAGTTTCTTGGATCTGTTTTCTTTCTTCGGGACTCATTCTTCTGTTCATTCTAAGAACAAAACCTGGAGTTTCACGAGCATGGAAATACAGATAATTCCCTAATTCTTCCCAAGTGTTCGGCTTTTTCACATTTGGAATATCCACAGAATATTTTTTATTCAATGGAGAAGGTTCTCTGCACACTCCATCTCTCGTAAAATAGTCGCATAGCTCGACATTACTGACGGACAGAACGGAAGGTTCGCAGGCAGCAAATACAAGAAGAGATAAAGATATAAGTTTAACGTTTTTCCAAAGAGCTAACATAAGATTCTCGTAAATTAGTAAAAAAGTATAGAACTTCAGGATGTTTAAAAAATTCCGAGGCGGAACTTTGAGGGATCCATTTTTGTCCCTGGTAAGTGTAAATGATCTCCGCAAATACTCCATGGAACATATAGATCCTATGTAAATCTTCTTCCAAGGAAGCTAAAACCAAATTATAAGGAGTAAGATAACCAGGTAATATTCGAATAGATTCATCCGATTTGCGTAAAGATGTTTGGAATTTAGTACATTCTTTTTGGAGACTTGGAAGTTCTTCTCTGGAAATCCTTCTTTTTAAAGAAAGGATTCGAGTAAATCTTCCGATAGGAGAATCTAAAAAATTCTCGAATTGATGGGTCCATTTTGGAAGTGGTTTGGATTCGTATAATGCCTGTGAAAATGTGTCTTCCGCTTTTTCTTTCAAACGATAATAGGCCTCTTCATTTTCATAGGAAACCACTATAAAGAAAGAAGCTGGAAGAGGTTTTTTGGGTTTGGAAGGGCTCTGTTTGGAATTCACTTGTTTAAGCTGGTTTCAGGCAGCAGATTATAATTTGGAATCGAAATAATCCAGCAGAATTTTAGTAAGCCAACGACCATCCGGAAGATCAGGATTAGGATCGGTCACAAATCCAACATGGCCTCCTTGTTTGGTCAGAATGGTTTTAAGATTAGGAAGTCTGGACCAGTTGATAGAATTCCACTCGAATAACGGGACAACCGGATCATCCTCTGCATGGATTAAAATTCCAGGATGAGTAATGGATTGAATATAATTGATACAGGAATTCTTTTCATAATATTCCATAGCACTAGGATAACCGAAAGAAGGAGCGGTGATCATATCGTCGAAATCGAAAAATGTTTTTATCTTCTTTGAATTCTCCAATTGTAAAGGAGTCAGATCTAAAATACCTTCTTTGATCTTCTTCTTAAAACTGCTGATAAAATGATTTCTATAAAATCTTCCGGAAAGTGAATCTATAAAATCACAATTTTTTGCAAGATCCAGAGGAGGGGAGACAGCGGAAAATGCGAGTGACTTATGATTTCTGGATTCTCCGAAAAATTTTAGGACTAAATTTGCGGAGAGAGAAAATCCGGAGACAAAGATCTTCTTACTTAAATACTCATGGATATAATCCAGAACATCCTGCACATCTTCCGACTGACCGGCATAATACGATTTTCTGGCGAAACCTCTTCCTCTGCCGCAGTTACGCAGATTCATACGAATGACTCCGTATCCTCTTTCCAAAGCGGAGGTTGCGAGAGAAACTAGATAAGAACTTTCCGAATCACCTTCCATTCCATGGATCATGAGTATATAAGTTCCGTTGGAAGGGATTGCACTCTTGCGATATGAAGAAACAGGAGGATTATGTTCTAACCAAAGTTTATCTCCCGATTCTCCGCTTACAGTAAGTAGAATGTCTTCGCAGTAATAAGAGGTCCTAAGAGGATTTTCAGGAGGGAAAAGAGTATTATAAATCGTTTGAGCGTGTTTTCCTGAGACGAATCTTTTAGGTCGAAAATGAGAAGCTTCCATAAATTAACGGATCTCGTTTTCTTTAAAAAACTCTTTCCACTCTTCTTCTTGTTCTTTTTTTAAAGGGAATTTTTTATCTAAGAACTTTCTGAATTTTTTAAGAAAGGTTTTTCCTTTCTCTCTGATCTTTGAATCATCAGGGAACATATCTTCCAGATAAAAATTCAAAAACTCGTCCAGTTCGAAACCGCCCAGATCGGAGAGTAAAATTTTTTCAGAAGTATGTTCCGGATTCTCGAATAATAATTCAGAGAATTCCAGAAAAAGGGAAGGCATTTCTTTTTCGGAAGAAGGAGCTCCTTCCGGGATTGTTTCCAGAAAGGAGCGAACGGTTTCTTCTAAGGAAGAGGGACCAGACAAGTTATATAACCTTAATTTTGTTTAGGGAATTCTATTTTGGTAGCGAGAGTATCTACGATCCCGTATTTGATCGCTTCATCCGCATCCATATAATAGTCTCTGTCCGTATCTTCTTCCAATTTTTCAACAGGATGACCGCAGGCTTCCGCAAGTATTTGATTTAATCTTGCTCTAGTCTTTAAGATCTCTTCGGCGTGGATCTGCAGGTCCGTTGCTGGAGCTACAATCTGTCCACCGATGCTAGGCTGGTGGATCATCACTTTACCGTTAGGCCAAATGGATCTTTTTCCTTTTACGCCTGCAGCTAGAAGAACGGATCCCATAGAAGCCGCAAGTCCCATACATACAGTATGAACTGGAGAAGAGATCATCTTCATTGTGTCGAAGATGGTAAGTCCGGAAGTAACAACTCCTCCGGGACTATTGATATAGAATGTAATTTCTTTTCCTGGATCCGCCATTTCCAGATAGAGTAGTTTGCCTACGATGTCTTTTGCGGATTCATCAGTAACCGCACCCCATAAGAAAATTTTTCTATGGTCGATGAACTTTTTGGAAATTTTGCTACCGGCTAATTCTTCGATTACTTCGGTGATTTTTTCAGTCTCAGACATTCTGGCTCCCTTAAGCAGCGGTTCGTTCTTCCAGTTTCTTCCTCCGTAATTTCCTGAAAACTCCAATAAATACGAAAGCTACAAAGGAAACGTAAAAAAAGCGAAGTAACTGGATCGGAGGGACCGGCATATCACGGTCCGCTCTTAAAGCAATTAGACGGGAGGCGAGGACCGGACGATTCTCCGCTTTCGGTTCTGGCTCCCTAAATTTGATAATTTGTGCGTTTTCGGAGAGAAGATAATACTTTCTGGCTTCTTTCTCCAGGGCGAGCTTATCATCTCGTAGGAGTTTTTGCCTTTCTTCTAATTGTCTATTCTCATACTCCAGTCTCTCCACATCCAAACGAAGACTGGAAAGACTGGTTTCTAGGGTAGAACGTACGACTAAACCTGACTCTCCCAATACCGTGAAGTAAAACATTCCGGAAAGGAAGAGTAAAAGTAAAAACAGTTTGTTCGCCAGATTCATACCCATAAGAAGTTCAGAGATTATAGAATGTATTTCTCCCTTTGTAAACCGCAGAAGAACCTAATTCTTCTTCGATCCTTAAAAGTTCGTTATATTTAGCGATCCTATCGGTCCTGGAAAGGGAACCAGTTTTGATCTGGCCCGCGTTCGTACCCACCGCGATATGCGAAATGGTTACGTCCTCGGTTTCTCCGGATCTATGGCTGATCACATTCGTATATTTGGCTTTTTTAGCCATATCGATGGACGCCAATGTTTCGGACAAACTTCCGATTTGGTTCACCTTGATCAGGATGGAATTACCCACCTTTTGGGAAATTCCCTGAGAAAGTTTTTCTATATTGGTAACGAATAGATCATCACCTACGAGTTGGATCTTCTTACCCAATTTCTCACTTAGAAGTTTCCAACCTTCCCAGTCGTTCTCATCCAGACCGTCTTCAATAGTAATGATCGGATACTTTGAGACTAGATTTGAATAGTATTCCACTAATTCTGCGCTAGAGAACTCTTTATTTCCTTCTCCGCCCAGAACGTACTTTTTCTTGGTTTTGTCGAAAAACTCGGAAGAAGCTGCATCCAAACCCAATAATACGTCTTTTTCAGGCTTATAACCCGCTTTTTCGATGGCTTGGAGAATGACTTCTAATCCTTCTAGGTTGCTTGCCAGGTCAGGTGCGAATCCGCCCTCATCTCCGACCGCTGTATTGAGTTTTTTGGATTTCAGGACCGACTTGAGGCTATGGAAAACTTCTGCCCCAACTCTTAAAGCTTCACGGAAGCTGTTTACTCCCACAGGAAGGATCATAAACTCTTGGAAGTCCACGTTATTGTCCGCGTGGGCTCCACCGTTAATGATATTCATCATCGGAACAGGAAGTTCTTTTGCGAAGTTTCCGCCTATGTATCTGTAAAGTGGAAGTCTAGTATGAGAAGCTGCCGCTTTTGCTACTGCGAGGGAAGTTCCTAAGATCGCATTTGCACCTAATTTGGATTTGTTTTTGGTTCCGTCCTTATCCAACATCAGGGAATCAATTCTGTTTTGGTCGAGAGCGTCTTCTCCAATCAGAACGTCTTTGATCTTACCATTTACGTTCTCTACTGCTTTTAGGACACCTTTGCCTAAATAGCGGGATTTATCTCCGTCTCTTAACTCTACTGCTTCGTATTCTCCAGTGGAGGCTCCGGAAGGGACTGCAGCTCTACCGAATGAGCCGTCTTCCAGTTTTACATCTACTTCTACCGTAGGATTTCCTCTGGAATCCATGATTTCGCGGGCGCGGATCGCCGAAATTTTGGAGGATTGGGACATGTGATTCTTATAATACCTATCTCTTATAGATTTTTCCTGAAATCCTTTTGTTTAGGGGAAATAAATCAAGCGGGAAAAGGAGGAAAAAAGATTGCCTCGGCCGGCTATAAAGATAGAAATCCGTCGATGAAGACCACAGAGAAACATTCTATATTCTTTCATATTTCCTTCACAATACTATGTATCATAGTTCTGTTACTTCCTATCCCTGCCACCAGCGGCTGGAGAATGTTCTTTCTGGTCCTAGTGTATAATATCTCTCTGCCTATTGTTGCGCAGGTCTGGGAACATGATCGTTGGATGGATATTTTCCTTTTTGTTTTGCCTGTAAGTATTCTACAAGTGGTCCCGGATTGGTTCTTATCCAGGGTGCTCGGAGTTTTAGTTTTTCCTGAGGACGGATTTTATAAGATCGGAACTGTATCCGCATACATGGCAGGGCTTTGGACAATCCCGCTTTTTATCATAGTGTATGTTTCCACTCGATTCGAGAAAAGATATCCGGATACAAATCCGATCAGCAAATATATATTAGCTGGAGGAAGCGCATTTGTGATCTTCTTCTTATCCGAAGAATTTATGAGACTGATACCTGTTTGGTATGCGCAGAATGTTTCTATGATCGGTCATACTGCGATCTATGTTCTGTTACCTGAGTTCGTTTTGGGAATATTTGCTACATTCGCATATTTTCATACGGAGCATAAACCTTTTAGAACAAAATTACTTTGGGCGATCCCGACCATGTTCGTATATTTGGGAGCGCTCTCTTTCAGTTATTTATTTGTAGAAGGTGTCTGGAAAGTCTAAAAAAGAATGAAGGTCCTGACCCAAATTTCAGAAATCAAGGACTTACTTTCGGATCGAAATCCGGAAATTTTGAATCTTCCACCTGAGTTTTCTCAAAATGTGGATATCGATCCTTCTGATTCTTATACAATCCAAAATGAATTCAGCGTAGAAGGTAAGGCTACCTTCGAGAATAAAGAATCCGTGATCAAAGTTGGTCCCGTCCAGAATGGTAGATCCGGTTTTAGCTGGAACGGAGTCAGATACGAGCTGGACAGCCTGAAATGTATAAAAGGAAATCATAATATACAATTAGGGGAAGTAAAAGTAATAGAACATCCTCTCGCTTGGATGTTGGCATTTGGAGTGTATGCTGATTTTACTTTGGCTGAATCCAGTTTTCCTACCTTCGATTATTGTGATCGTGTCTATATGGACCATGCTAAAGGAAATTTGAAAAGATTGGATAAAAGAAAAATGATCTCCGTATCTTCTCCATTTGCTTTAGTTTGGGAAAAGGGTTACTGCGTTATAGAACCTCCAGCGAAGGACTCGAAAGGACTTTTGATAGACCACCAAGTTGAATATCCTGGAACTACTGTCGGAAAATCAAGGATCGTTGCAGAACTTACTCCTGAAAATTTTTCTTATTTCGGAGATGCAAGGACCACCGCATTCCGTAACAAAAAAGACGCTGAAAGTTTTTATCAGATTGGACTTGCTGGAGGATTAAAGGATTATCCCTTTACATTGGAAAACGTATTACTTTTAGATGAAGATAAAATTTATAATGTTCGAGATAAATTTAAGGATCCCAGATCCGATTATAATTACGAATTCATCTGTCATGAACTGATAGATATCATTTCCTGGTTACGTTTTGTAGAAGAAAAATATGAAGGAAAATTTTTCGGAAAGATGACAACCTTCCTTTTTGATCATCACAAACAGATAGATATTGCCCAGTTTTCCTGTGATCCGGAGCAATTAGAAAAATACGGGATCAGGATCGGAAATTAATTTCAGGCAAATGATTTCCAAATATCTAAAACTACTTGTAATAGAAACGGTTTCGTTTTAGAAAATCAAAACAGAGTCCAAAATTTTCTTTAAAGAGGTTGCCAATGCGGATCGGAATATTACCGCTCTTATTTATTCTAATGATCGCAGTAAACTGCGTAGCGTTAAACACTACCGGATTAACGAATCGTTATAAAGGAAGCGAGGCAAAGGATAAAATAAAAGATGCGGCGACTGTAGCTGCTCAATTATACGCGATCTCTACAGGCGATTTTACAGGAACCACTTATGTGAATAATATCGTTCTTCCTCCTATTTTGGCAGGAATTAAGCCTAGTGAATACTATGCAAAGGACGATGTGAATGCATGCGTGGATGAGATCAAATTATTTGGTGCTTTGGGCCTTGCACCTACAGTAGGCGTTTTATTCGGACAATGTTCGAACCTACAGCCGGATAATAATGTGTATGGAAATATAAACTAGATTTCCTTTTCATCTGAATCTTCCTCGGTCCTGAAAGGGACCGGGGACAAATTTCCCTCAGTAAAAGGCTTTTCAGGGGGTCCGTCTCGCTGGACTTTGTTTTTAGCAATGTCCGATCGCCAACAATTCATCCGCAATTTCTCGATTATCGCCCATATTGACCACGGTAAGTCCACTTTAGCCGACAGACTTTTGGAAATAGGCAGGATCACTGATGACCGGACTAAAAAAGATCAGATCCTGGACTCCATGGATATAGAAAGGGAGAGAGGGATCACGATCAAGGCGAACAACGCCACATTTAATTATACCGCTGCCGACGGTAATACGTATACGATGAACCTGATCGATACTCCAGGCCACGTGGATTTTACTTACGAAGTATCCAGATCCTTAAAAGCATGCGAAGGTGTGCTTCTTATTGTGGATGCGAGCCAAGGAGTAGAGGCACAAACCTTAGCGAACTTGTATCTTGCGATGGAGCAGGATCTAGCAATCATTCCGGTTATGAATAAGGTGGATCTTCCTGCGGCAGACGTGGAGAAGACTAAACTTCAGATCGAAGACAGCTTAGGTTTGGATGCGGAGAATGCGGTGGCGATTTCCGCAAAAACAGGTCTGAATGTCCAAGCAGTTCTAGAAGAGATCACAAAACAAATTCCTCCTCCTAAGGGAGATCCTAAGGGTCCTCTTAAAGCTCTAATCTATGATTCTTATTTCGATCCTTATATGGGAGTTGTGATCAAGATCAGAGTATTTGACGGCACCGTTAAAAAAGGAGACAGGATCCTTTTGATGAGCAGCCAAAAGGATTTTACAGTCAACGAAGTCGGTATCAAAGGAATTGGTTTAACACCTACGGATTCTCTCACTGCTGGCGAAGTAGGATATATCATAGCAGGTATCAAAAAAGTTTCCGATGCAAGGACCGGAGATACTGTTACCTTATATTCCAATCCAAGTGCAGAAGCAGTTCCAGGTTATAAAGACGCAAAACCAATGGTGTTTGCAGGATTATTTCCTATTATGGGAGAACAATTCGAAGAACTAGTAGATGCGATCGAAAAGATGAAACTGAACGACGCAGCTCTTGTATATGAAAAAGAAAGTTCTGCAGCATTAGGATTCGGATTCCGGGTTGGATATCTTGGACTTCTTCATATGGAGATCGTACAGGAAAGATTAGAAAGGGAATTCAATCTTGATCTGATCACTACCGCTCCTTCCGTAAAGTATACGATCCGAATGAAAAACGGAGAAGTATTCGATATAGATAACCCTTCTAAATTTCCTGATCCGGTTTTTATAGAAGCCACGGAAGAACCTTATGTAAAAGCTTCTATCATTACTCCGAATGAATATGTAGGAAATATCATGTCCTTGGCGATTGATAAAAGGGGGGTCCAGTTGGACACTGTTTATCTTTCTCAGGATAAGGTGCAGTTGACTTACGAGATCCCGCTTGCCGAGCTAATTTTCGAATTTTATGATAAACTAAAATCTCTGACCAGAGGTTACGCTTCCTTGGATTACGAGCCTTGCGGATATAAGGCATCGAGACTCGTGAAAATGGATATTCTGGTAAACGGAGAATCCGTGGATGCACTTTCTATGATCGTTCATACTTCCAAGGCGGAATCCCGTGGTAGAGAGATCATCGAAAAACTAAAAGAGATCATTCCTCGCCACCAGTTCATGATCCCGATCCAAGCCGCGGTCGGAGGAAAAATCCTCGCCAGAGAAAGTATCTCCGCTCTTCGTAAGAACGTAACCGCTAAATGTTACGGTGGAGATATTACCCGTAAGAAAAAACTTTTAGAGAAGCAGAAAGAAGGAAAGAAGAGGATGAAACAGATCGGAAACGTAGAAATCCCTCAAGAAGCCTTCCTTGCAGTCTTAAAAACCGGAGATTAATTTTTGAAAAACTCCGTTTTGCGTCCCCGCAGAACCGGAGTAGATTCCGTTCTCAAAGTACATTCTTCTGAATTATTTATCAAAAGAGAAGATAGGATCTTTTTTTCCCAAGGGACTAAGATCCGAAAACTACTTGGGATTTATAAAAGTTTAGAATCGAAACTCCGATCCGGGGAAATCCAGAAGATCATTCTGCAAGGGAATTTGCATTCAAATGCGATCCTGGCTGGGAGTTTGTTCTTTCGGTTTGTCGAAGTGCCTACAAAAATCCTGGGATATTCCAGGGATCCCGAGCTGATTACTCCTGCTTCTATCATTTCTAAAAGGTTTTCAGAGCTGGAATTGGTTCTTACGAGGAAAGAGTGGGAGAAATCTGTCGAAGATACTACAAAATCCCTTCCTTCCAATGAATTTCTGATCCCGGAATATCTATTCACGTCCTTCGCATTAGAAGGTCTCTCTTCCCTCTGGGAAGAAATAGATCCGACTCATTACGATCGAGTGGTCTTAGACGTCGGTTCAGGACTTACTTGGATTTCCGGAAATCTATGGGGAAAACTTCCGATTACCGGGATTTGTCTAGGTATACAAAAGGAGAAGTTTGAGCCTTGGATAGGCTCTTATTTGTCGTCACTTCGACTTCCAATATTAGATCTCCCTTACGAAAACCTAATCGATCCAAAGGAAAAGTTAGAAGCTGATTTCTCCTACGGCAAAAAAGGAAACTTCTGGCTAGAGAAATCTAAAGAATACCAAAAACGATTCGGGATCTATTTAGAGCCGATATATGCCGCTAAGTCTGTTAGTATTATTGAATCTATGATGGAAAAAAAAGAATTGGAAGGTAGGATTTTGTATATTTACCAAGGAGGAATCTTGCAAGGAGGGACTTCTTCTATTCTTTAATTCCTTTTTCTAAAAACAAAAAAGGCCCTCTTTCGAAGGCCTTTTTCTCAATCAAAACTTATCCTAAATTCTTAAGAAAGAATAAACTCCTTATTCAGAACTCGGATGAAATCCCGTTTGATATCTTTAGGACAAGCAGCTTCGCACTCGTACTGGTTTGTACAGTTTCCGAAACCTTCTTTGTCCATTGCGTTTACCATGTTTTTTACGCGTTCTTTTTTCTCCACCTGGCCCTGAGGAAGTAGCGCAAGATGAGAAACTTTTGCAGAAACGAATAACATAGCAGAAGCATTTTTACAAGAAGCTACACAAGCACCGCAGCCGATACAGGTCGCTGCGTCCATTGCAACGTCTGCATCCTTTTTAGGAATAGGCAGAGCGTTTGCATCGGGAGCTCCTCCGGTATTGATACTAACGAATCCTCCCGCTTGGATGATCCTGTCGAAACCGCTGCGATCCACTACTAGGTCTTTTACTACCGGGAACGCTTTCGCTCTCCATGGTTCCAAGTAGATAGTGTCTCCATCTTTAAAACTTCTCATATGAAGTTGGCAGGTGGTCACACCAGGAAGAGGACCGTGAGCCTCTCCGTTGATCATAATATTACAAGAACCGCAAATACCTTCTCTACAATCATGCTCGAACGCAATCGGATCATCTCCTTTTACGATCAGGTCCTCGTTAACTACGTCTATCATTTCCAAGAAAGACATATCGGGAGAAATCCCTTTGGCATCGTAATTTACGATTTTGCCTTTCTCTTTTGCGTTTTTCTGTCTCCAGACTTTTAGTTTGAGGTCCATTATTTGTAGCTCCTCGTTGCGAGTTTAATATTCTCGAATTCCAGTTTTTCTCTGTGTTCGGTAGGTTTTGCACCTACTCCTTTCCATTCCCAAGCAGTCGCATGACAAAATTTATCATCGTCACGTTTTGCTTCTCCGTCATCCATCTGGTGTTCAGTGCGGAAATGGCCTCCACAAGATTCTTCTCTTGTAAGAGCATCTAAGCATAGAAGTTCTCCGAACTCTAAAAAGTCCGCAACTCTTCCCGCTTTTTCCAAGGATTGGTTTAGCTCAGCACCGGAACCTGGAACGTTTACATTCTGCCAGAATTCTTCTCTGATCTGAGGGATTTTTACGAGAGCTTCTTTTAGGCTCTTCTCATCCCTTGCCATTCCACAATTATTCCACATGATCTTTCCAAGTTCTTTATGGAAAGAATCAACAGTTCTTTTACCTTTGATGGAAAGGAATTTGTTGATCTGAGAATTTGCGTCTGTCTCAGCCTTTTTGAATTCAGCATGGTCAGTGCTAGGAGTTTTTCCGAATCCAACTTCTGCCAGATAATTTCCGATCGTGTAAGGAAGAACGAAATATCCATCCGCAAGACCTTGCATCAATGCAGAAGCCCCAAGTCTGTTCGCTCCGTGGTCAGAGAAGTTTGCTTCACCGATCACGAATAAACCTGGAAGATTACTCATCAGGTTATAATCCACCCAAAGTCCGCCCATTGTATAGTGAACTGCAGGGTAAATTCTCATCGGAACTTTATAAGGATTTTCTCCAGTGATCTGCTCATACATTTGGAAGAGGTTACCGTATCTTTCCGCGATTGTATGTTCTCCCAAACGATTGATCGCAGAGGAGAAGTCCAGGTATACACCTTGGCCTCCCGGTCCTACGCCGAATCCAGCATCACAAACTTCTTTTGCAGAACGGGATGCTATATCTCGAGGACAAAGGTTTCCATAACTTGGATACTTTCTTTCTAAGTAATAATCTCTTTCGCTCTCAGGGATATCCGCAGGGTTACGAGTATCTCCCTGTTTTTTAGGGACCCAAATACGTCCGTCGTTTCGGAGAGACTCGGACATCAAAGTCAATTTGGACTGATGGTCTCCTGAAACCGGGATACAAGTAGGGTGGATCTGAGTGTAACAAGGGTTAGCCATGAAAGCTCCCTTCTTATAAGCGCGGAAAGTAGCAGTGACGTTAGAACCTTTCGCGTTTGTAGAAAGATAGAATACGTTACCATATCCACCGGAAGCAAGAACAACTGCGTCCGCAGAGTGAACTGTTATTTGACCGGTAACTAAGTCTCTGATCACAACACCTTTTGCATGACCATCGATCACAACTAAGTCCAACATCTCAGTTCTAGGATACATCTTCACATTTCCTAAACCTATCTGTCTGGAAAGTGCGGAATAAGCTCCTAATAGAAGCTGTTGTCCAGTTTGACCTTTAGCGTAGAATGTACGGGAAACTTGTGCTCCACCAAAGGATCTATTATCCAAATGTCCGCCGTATTCTCTTGCGAAAGGAACACCCTGAGCCACGCATTGGTCGATGATGTTTGTGGAAACTTGAGCTAAACGATATACGTTCGCTTCTCTCGCTCTGAAGTCTCCACCCTTGATAGTATCATAGAACAAACGATAAACAGAATCACCATCGTTTTGATAGTTTTTCGCCGCGTTGATACCACCTTGAGCTGCGATCGAGTGAGCTCTACGTGGGCTGTCTTGGAAGCAGAATGTTTTAACATTATATCCTAATTCCGCTAATGTAGCAGAAGCGGAACCGCCTGCGAGACCGGTTCCGATTACGATAACCGTATATTTTCTTTTGTTAGCCGGGTTAACTAATTTGATATGGGATTTATAATCGTCCCATTTTTTTTCCAAGGGACCCGATGGGATTTTGGAATCTAAACTCATTATTGCGCTCCTGGAACTTTCACGAAGTTGAGAAGAATGGCAACCGGCATGGAAACATTGCCGATGAAGATGGTTAAAGCGTAGAGGATCGCAAATGCGTTCGTCTTAGGCGCCCAGAAAGTTGTATTAAAACCGAGGGTTTGGAAAACACTCGTAACTCCATGACGAAGGTGAAACGCAAGCAAGGTCATCGCTACTATATAGGAAATAGAAACATAAACATTCTTAAATCCTAAGACTACCATGGAGTAGACGTCATGTCTTTGGCTGTCCCCGATCGTTTCTTGGAGTGCGAAGTTTTCAGGTTGGATCTTGCCTATGGTAAAATGAAGCAAATGGTATATTACGAAAGCTAATAATACGGAACCTGTCAAAGCCATATAGCGGGAAGACAAAGTAGCTTGGATCGTACTTTCTTTTACATAACTAACCGGTCTTGCCTTCTTGTTTTCAAGCGACAATTTCAGAGCGTAGTAAACGTGTAATACGAATGCTAACAAAAGAATTCCGCGGGCCAGCCATAATAGTCCGCCTAATTTGTGTAAGAACTCAGCGTAAGTGTTAATCTTATCCGGCTCTTGGAAGATCTGGAGGTTCCCCAGCATGTGTACGAACACAAAGCCGAAGAGAATGATTCCGGTAATCGCAACGATAGTCTTTCTACCGATGGACGACCTTAGATATCCAGCTTGAAAATCCATTCAAAATCTCCTGTGAGGATCATGGGAAGAAGTCATCGATTTGTTTGAGGAAGGGAGCAAAAACGAAAGATCGAATTTAGAATCCCTCTACAAAGTAGGATAAAAAATCAGGTTCAGACGAAAAGCACTTTTAAACTAAAAGACAAAAAATGGACATTTGCCGAGGAATATTTAGACTTGGTCTCATTTAGTGTAATAGTGCGACGCGAAAATTCAAAAAACCGCAAATGATTTCTAAGGATCCGTTTCAAACTTTGTATAGAGAGCCCCTTCACGAGGGGAGAAAGGAAAAATTCTCCCCGGGAAAAAAGGGAGAAGGACTCGGCTATTTTTTATTCAGGGAACTCAGGCTTTCCCGAATCGCGTTCGGTGGATATAGGATCGGGCTGGAAGATCCGGAACATAAGGAAGCACTTCAATTTGCTCTCCATTCCGGAGTGAACGTTATCGACGTCTCAGCAAATTACGGAGATGGAGAGGCCGAAAGTTTAGTAGGCAAGGTCCTGGAAGAAAATTTCAAAAAAAGACATCTTCACCGAAAGGAAATTTTTTTAGTCACTAAGGCCGGATACATCCAGGGAAAAAATATGAAACTCGTGGAGTCCAAAGAAAAGGAGAAGGACCAATTCCCGGAAATCACTTACTACCAACCAGGTTGTTATCATTGTATCTCTCCTGAATTTTTGGAAGACCAATTGGAAAGATCCAGAAAGCGTCTGGGACTTTCCACTATCGACGCATTCTTATTGCATAATCCTGAATATTTCCTGAGTCATTCCGAGAAGAATGGAGTTCCGAAAGAAGAAGCCCAAGCAGAATACTATCGTAGGATCAAAGAAGCATTTCTATTTTTAGAGAAGGCAAGAAAAGAAGGAAAAATCCAATTCTACGGAATTTCTAGTAATACATTTCCTTTGCCAGAGGGGGAATATACACATACTTCTTTGTCGAAGTGCCTACAAATCGCGGAGAAAATTGCAGGAAAAGAAAACGGATTCGCAGTGGTCCAGTTCCCAGCGAACTGGTACGAGGATGGATTCCTGAGGAATCGGTCGGAAGGCAAGACTCTACTCGAAATCTGTAGTAACTTCGACCTTCTTCCGCTCATCAACCGACCTCTTAACTCATTCCAAGCAGGAAAAGGAATGGTCAGGCTATCTTACACTCCTCAGAGCCAAGCCCCGGATCAGTCGAAGATACTACAAATCCTAGAACTCGAATCCTCTCTTCTCGAACCACTTTCTCTCAATCCGAACCGGAATTCCCTTTCCAAACTATGGCAAACATACGGGGAGAAGGTCCGCTCCGAAGAACAATTTCAGGTCCTTCTACAAAAATCCTGGATCCCGATCTTAAGAGCAGTCATCGACGAAGTATATTCTGAAAAAGGAAAAGAATCCGCAGAAGAATACTTAAGAGTTCTGAACACAGCGCTTCCATTATTGGAAGAACAAATACGAATCCGCTCTTCTGAAAATTTATCCGGACTATACGAAAGCCTGGCCTCTCGATTCCATCCAAATGGAGAAGCACCCGAAAGTTTATCTTCTCTTATGGTATTTCATTTGGCTTCACTTTTGGAAAAGGGAACGGTTCTTCTAGGAATGAGAAAAAGAAAATATGTACGGGACATTCTTCCCATCTTCAAAAAAGAACTACCTAAAATTCCAAGATCAGAATGGGGAGAAAATGGAATTCGATCCTGAAATACTCTTCATATTAGAAAAAGTGAAACAAGGGGACGCGGACGCAAGTTTCGGCTACGCCTGGGAAGAAGGAAGAAAACTTTATCTAAAAGGAAGATACTTCGAATTACACGAAGTATTCGAATTCCAATGGAAGAAGGAAACGGGAGGAAGAAGGCTATATCTACATGGGTGGATCCAACTTGCTATTTCCTTGAATAAAGTTTTTGTAAAACCGAATATACGCGGATCTAAAATGCAGGCCGAGAAGTCCAGGGAGAAGTTCTTAAAACTTTCCGAAACAGGAGAACTTTCCCCACTCGGCGAAAACGAAAACGGCCGCATAATCTCTTATTTAAATAAACTTTTAAGCAATTTTCAAAGCGAAGAAAGTTGGGACCTCGAACGAATTAAAGAACTTTCCGTACCTGAAATGAAAGAAAACGTAAAGGAATTGTTTTCAAGATCTGTTTTTCCGGCAAAATGACCCTATGGAAGTTTCGGATCCTCAAAATAGAAATCAAGAAAGTGGATTTTTTGAATCAGGTGGATATAAACTCCATTATACAAAAAGAGATAATGGAAAGGGAAGAGCATTACTTTTACTCCATGGATTTATGGATTCCTCCCAAACCTTTTTGTTCCAGGAAGAATATTTATCCAAACATTTCGATCTATATCGTTTCGATTATAGAGGACATGGGGATTCGGAATGGTTGAGAGAAGGTTTCTATCATTTCATGCTTCCTTTGGTGGACACCACAACATTCATCCAAAAATTTCTTCCCGAAAAATTCCATATACTCGGCCATTCTATGGGAGGAGGATTAGGTTCTAGAATTGCAGGACTCTATCCGGATAGAGTTGAAAGTCTTATATGTCTGGAAGGATTTAGTTCTCTCCAAGATCCTGAAAAGGAAAGAAGAAGGTTCCTTGGATGGTTGGAAAATTGGGAACTAAGTCTTGCGGGAAAAGATAGAAAACGCCAAAAAAATTTCAAATCTGTAGAAGATGCTGCAGCAAGGCTTGCACCCATCTATCCAAGACTTCCTAAAGAAAGGCTTCTCAAAATTACGGAAACATTAACAAAACCGGCAGAAGAAGGCGGATATATGTGGAAGAGTGATCCTTCTTACAAAAACGGTCCTCCAGTGTTCTTAAGTCCTCAATTCACTCGACATCTTTGGCAAACAATAGCATGTAATGTTCTCGTAGTCTACGGACAGAAAACACATCTTGCACTCGACGATAGTAAAGAAGTATTTTCTCATATTAGGAATTTGAAATATATTGAAATAGAAGATGCAGGCCATAATATGCATCACGATCGTCCGGAAGTCCTTGAAAACATTCTCGAGGAATTCTACGTAACAAATTTGAAGTAAACGGATTTTAAATACATATCGGTGTCGGATAACGTATTTTTTATTCACACATGTTTAGTACCAAAAATTCCGAGACATAAAAAATTTTCCTGACTATTTCCAAAAAAAACTTGTACTTTTATAGTACCGGAATAGTTTTCCTCCAACGTTTTGTAGTTAGGGGCGAACATGGTAAGCAGCAAATTTAAAGAGCAAATGGAAAGATACGTGAACTACCGAGGAATAGACATCATTCTTCATTTAAAAGACGGTTCTATCATCGAATTGGATAAAAATAGAAGACTCGTAGGCGAAGAGATCGTGTATTTCCCGCAAAAAGCGAATCCTAGCACAATTTCTCTCACCATGATCCAAAAAGCGGATCTATTCGTCGCATAACCAAAACGACGAAATCCTTTTAACAAAGATCAAAACGACACCGGGACATCCCGGTGTTTGTTTATAAAAACCTTAATTAAGCTAAGGTTTGGATCAGTTCTTCGATCTCTTTGATCTTATCAAAATCCTTTTCGGTGTAATTCAAGAACACATCATATTCCGCATCGGAAACACGATCGCACTTGATCACTTTCATAGGAATATCGATGGAACCGGAGACACTGATCGTTCCTACTTGCAAGGCCAGGTTGGTTCCTGGCTCCAAAGGAACCTCGGTCCTATGCACGATTCCTACGAGCACATTTTCAGCAATTCTCAGCTTAGAACTTTCTAAAACTTGAAAGCCTACGTTAAGTGTGGAGGGGATTCTATTGTATTTCATGGCGGTTTTCCTCCCGGTTTTTCTAAAAAGCTTAGATTAAGTCGCTTACGTTCCGATTAAGATCCTTTTACGATCCTGAAATAATTGGCTGAATAGGCGAATTATCTTATTTAAAGCAATTTCTATACCAGTAATCCTATATTCAACCTCGGACAAAAAGAAAATCGTGCAATGCACTAAAATATTAAGTCCCTTTCTAATATAGCGAACATACTGTGAGGTTTAGCGGAGAAGGAGCCGGATCTTGCAGGGATTCGAGACTCGAATCTCCTTATTTTGTCGAAGTTACTACATGGCAGATATTTCCACCAATCCAGATCATTCTTCTATTTTGCTAATTTATTAAGCGAATTGGCAGCATTCCATTCTCTCTCGGAAATTTTTTATTCCGGAATCACTTTTCCTCTTTCCCTTCTTTCTTTTTCTTGCTTTTCTACTGTCATACTTTGTATTACAGGGGTCTGAGATGAGAAAAGTGGTCTCGGTTAGTTTAGATGAGGAATTAGAATCTATGTTACTTAAAAGCGCACGTAGACAAAAAGTTTCCAAAAGTGAAGTGGTCCAAGCTGCACTGAAACAATATTTCTTCTTAACCGAAGCAAAACGTTTCCGTAAAAACCTGAAAAGTTATGCGGAAAAAGCGGGATATCTCAGCGAAGAAGATATCTACAAAGATATCTCTTGAAGATCGTTCTAGATACAAACGTACTTCTTTCTAGTTATTTATTCCAAGGTTATACTGCAGAGGTGTTCGACCATGTTTGGTTGAATCACGAGATTGTATTGTCCGAATGGATTCTTGCAGAATTTAGAGAAGTATGTTCTCGCAAATTTAAGATCAAAGATATTGAGATCCGAGAAGTTTTAGATCATCTTAGGGGAGGGGCAAAGGTTTATCAACCCAAAGGTTCTCCTCCGAAAATTTGTTCAGATCCGGATGATGATAATATTCTTCATATTGCGGAATTTTCTAAGTCGGACTGGATCTTGAGTGGAGATTTCGATCTTCTGAAATTAAAACAGTTCCAGAAAATCGAAATCATTTCTCCCAGAGAATATAAACTGAAGTTTTTGGTATGAGCGTAAATCAGTAAAGAATTCTGGTTTTGATAGAACCAGGATGTCTTTCTATTCTTTCTTTCAATTCATCTCCCACGCTCATATTGATTACCATGGAGAGATAGCCGATTTCTGCGCTGGTTCCTAAATGTTGGGAGCTGATATTTGCCCCGATCTCAGAAACCATGCTGTTAATATCCTTTAAGAATCCAGGTTGGTTTTTGTGAACATTCAGAATTCTATACATTCCCTGAGGGATCGGATTCAATTCTATATTCGGGAAGTTCACTGCAAAAGTAGTGGAACCGTTATTTACAAATTTCAAAAGTTTAGAAGCAACTTCTGTTCCGATATTTTTCTGAGCTTCTTCCGTAGAACCGCCGATATGAGGGGTCAATATTACGTTTTGCAGATTTTGCAAAGGAGTAATGAATGGATCACTATTGGATTCAGGCTCTTGAGGAAAAACATCCACTCCGGCGCCTGCGATATGACCAGACTTAATTGCCTCGGCCAAAGCTTCCAGATCTACAACCTTTCCTCTGGAAAGATTGATTATATAAGCTCCCTTTTTAGTGGCCTTGATTTCCTTAGCGGCATAAAGATTTGTCGTTTCAGGAAGTTCAGGCACATGGAAGGTTACAAAATCAGAAATAGAAAGTAATTCTTCATAAGAATTGATAGGGGTCGCATTTCCTAAAGGAAGAACCGTTTGTGTATCATAATAGACCACTTTCAAACCCATTGCTTCCGCAAGTACGGAAACCTGGCTTCCGATATGGCCGTAACCTACGATCCCAAGAGTTTTTCCTCGAACCTCGAAACAGTTCTTAGAAATTTTATTCCAGATACCTGCATGAGTATTTCGGATATGATCCGGGACCCTTCTGGCTAACATTACAACTTCTGCAATTACAAGTTCTGCAACTGAACGTGTATTAGAGTAAGGCGCGTTGAATACTGGGATCCCTTTCTTCTCCGCTTCCGCTAAATCCACTTGGTTTGTCCCGATACAGAAACAGCCTACGGTCATAAGTCGTTTCGCCTTGGCTAAAACAGGTGCGGTCAGATTGGTTTTACTTCGGATCCCCAGAACATGAATGTTCTCGATTTCTTTCGAAAGTTCGTCTTCGCCCAGTGCTTGGGGGAGAAGGCGGACATTAAAACCGTCTTTTTGAAAGAGTTGGAATGCGTCTTGGTGTACATTCTCTAAGAGGAGGACGTTTATCTTTTCTTTCGGGTAGGAAATCATAGTTCTATTACCATGGAACGTATCCTTGGCTTCTCTGAAAACGGATTTTTTACTTCACCTTTGGGAGATCGTGGGAAGAATGGAATGGAAATCACAAAGGAGACCACCTTTCAATGATCCGTTCTAATTTCTCTTTTTTACAAGTTTCTATCTTAACCGCGTTTTCTGCGGTTTTACTGAATTCCTGCTCGGCTCGGGTCCAAGTCCTTCCTGAACCCGTGGTGGAGCAGACACTTTTTAGAAGTGGCCCTATCTGCCCGGGAGCAATCTTCTGCAGCGTGGGAAAACCCGGATCCTTGAATTTTAAAGGGATCCTTGTGAATAAGACAGGGGAGAAGCCGATCTTTTTGGAATATTATATGAGCTCTTTTGAGGAAAGTTTTCCGATCGGGATTTCTATGAAGTTAGACCAAACTTGGCATAACCTCAGAAAGACCTCTACGGATTACGGGGATACTGTTCGTGTAGTATCCATTCTTCCTACGGATGTGGCCGACAAATTGCTTTCCGCGAAAGAAGTCCAGTTCAGCTTTTCTTCCCGAGATAATACAAGTACATTCACTTTAAGTTCTTCCAATACGGACAGTTTGAAATCTTTATTGAAAGACTTGAAGGAAAAGCTGGATTCCCAAGCAAAACTAACGATTACGAATCATTAAAATTTACTGCCCGAACTTTTGATGGTTCGGGTTATCTATGTAATGCCTGGAAGGTAGCAGCCCGGAATCGAGATGATCCGGGCCTTTCTTTTAAGGTGAAATTTTTATTCAGGCCTCATTAGAGGGAATAAGATGGTGTCTCGGATAGATTGAGAATTTGTGAGTAACATTACCAAACGATCTATCCCGATCCCAAGACCTCCAGTAGGAGGCATTCCATATTCAAGCGCCCGGATATAATCCTCGTCCATCATAAATGCCTCATCGTCTCCTGCTTCTCTTTGTTTTACTTGATCTTCGAATCTTTCTTTTTGATCGAATGGATCGTTTAACTCAGAGAACGCATTTCCGATCTCTCTACCTACTATATAAGGTTCGAATCTTTCTACATAACCCGGGTTTTCTGGATTCGATTTCGCTAATGGAGAAAGTTCCTTAGGATAATCGGTCACGAATACCGGCTGGATCAGATTCGGTTCCGCTTTTTCGGAGAATACCTCGTCCGCAACTTTCCAGATAGAAGTACATTTGCCTGCGTCTACTTTTACGGAACTTGCTTTTTCTTTTGCTTCTTCCAGAGTTTTTACCTGAGAGAAATCGATTCCTGAATATTCTTTGATAATATCCACGTATTTCACTCTTCTCCAAGGAGGGCTAAGATCTACTAGATCGTTTCCGTATTTGATCTTAAGAGTTCCGCAGATCTTTTGGGCAACAGTAGTGATGAGTTTTTCAGTTAGTTCCAACATTTTTCCCATATCACCATAAGCCATATATGCTTCCATCATGGTGAATTCAGGATTATGTTTGGTGGAAATTCCTTCGTTCCTGAAGTTACGGTTTAACTCGAAAACTCTATCTAATCCGCCTACTATGAGACGTTTTAGGTATAACTCGGGAGCGATCCTTAAAAATAACTGCATGTCCAATGTATTATGATGAGTAACGAATGGTCTAGCCGCCGCACCCCCGGCGATCGGTTGCATCATTGGAGTTTCCACTTCCAAAAATCCTTCGGAAGTTAGGAAATTACGGATCTCGGATACGATCCTGCTGCGAGTGATAAAAGTCTCTCTTACGTTATCGTTTACTACCAAGTCAACATAACGCATTCTATATCTTTGTTCCACATCTGCGAAGGCGTCGTAAACTACTCCGTCTTTCTCTTTTACAACCGGAAGAGGACGAACACATTTTGCGAGTAGTGTAACCGAGGTTAAATGAAGAGTAGTTTCTCCTTTTTGGGTTTGGAAAAGATAACCTTCTATCCCGATCAAGTCTCCTAGATCCAAACTTTTAAAAAGAGTATAATTCTCTTCTCCCAGATCGTCTCTGGTTGCATAAAGTTGGATGACTCCCGACTTATCTTTTAAATGAGCGAAGCTTGCCTTTCCCATTACACGTTTGGAATGCAAACGTCCGCCTAATAAAAACTTTTTCTCAGGACCTGTAGGAGTTTTAGAATACATCTCTATCAAAGATGCTGAATCTGAATCAGGAAAGAATCGAACAGGGTAGGGATCTATTCCCTTCTCCTTTAGATTTTTGATCTTCTCGATTCTTTGTTGGATGAGTTCGTTTGTTTCTTTTAAGTCTTGGGACATTCTAATTTCCTAATAGTATCAAGTATAAATGTTTCGAGAGTCTTCCTAAAATGGATTCCAGGCTTTTCGGTTTTGTGAACCAATCCCAGGATCCGATCCCTTCGCTCACTTTGGAGACTGCGATATAAATTCCCGCAGGCTCCAGAACGTTTCTATATAATTTTAACAAGGTTGCAGAATCGTATTCTTTTCCTATCAAAAGAAAAGTTTTCCACTGACGATCTAATGCTATCTTTAAGAGAGTTTTAGGGAATTCCTGAGGACCGGATTCTACGGTATAAACTAAAATTTTAGTCTCATCCACTCCCAAAGAAACCAGATAAGTTTGTAAGGAAGAAGTAGGATCTCCTACAATTCCCAAATCGGAATCTTGGCTGGGTGGAGAATGTAGAATTACGATTACGGGAGCCAGTCCCTTCTTCCATAAAGCGGCTGCTTGTTTGAATTTATCTTTTTTACCTGTTTCGATTGCCTCTAATACAAGTGCGTCCGATTTTTTAGGATCCGCTTTTGAGACTAAAAGATAAGGAGAAGAGAAGAATAAGATCAGAAATAGGATCAATAATCCGAAAAAGCCGTATGAAACAAGTTTGGCTTTGTCTAAAAAATCTTTAACGGAGAGAGCACCCGATGCCATAGTTCTACCGAGGGTTGGTTTTTCGAAATGGGGAAAGAGTTTTAGGTAGGACGAATTGCTCGAGAGGGGACTCGAACCCCTACACCGAACCGGCACAAGCACCTCAAGCTTGCGTGTCTACCAATTCCACCACCCGAGCGGTCGCGATTGACAGATTGGGTGACTAGGCTCCGGTGTCAAGGAAATTCAATCTAGGCTAAGCTTAGACCAATTCGTACTTTTTCTTCTGCTTTTTATCTTCTGGATCTAAGATGAATCTTTCCGGATGGAACACTATATTCCAGTATCTTTTGGAATAAGCCACCACTCCAATACTTAAGATCAGGACTAATACATAACCTGAATATTCAGGATGATGGAAGAAATGATTTTCAGGTAAGGTAGGGCCGATCAAAGGCAAGGTCATATACCAAAGAACCGCGGCCGCAACAAGACCCACTCCAATCTTACCCCACCAATTCGGTTTTCCTTGGATCCCTCTTTTTAAATATAAGAATCCACCCAACCAAACTCCTAAAATTTCTCTTAAGATATATATGAGAAGGATCCAAAGAGGAAACTGATAATAATGAACGATTACCGAAAGTCCGCCTATGGTGACGAATTTATCGCAGATAGGATCCAAGTATTTTCCCAAGACGGATTCTTGAGAGAGAAGGCGGGCTAGAAACCCGTCTAGAAAATCCGTGAGTACTGCAAGAACGCAGGTGCCTATTGCTAAAAACAAATATTCTCCGTTACGTGGAGACTCGATATGTTTACGGGTGAATTGTATAAAAAAAGGAAGAAGTAAAACTCTAGAGACGGATAGAAAATTGGA
Source organism: Leptospira dzoumogneensis (assembly GCF_004770895.1). Classification (NCBI taxonomy): domain Bacteria; kingdom Pseudomonadati; phylum Spirochaetota; class Leptospiria; order Leptospirales; family Leptospiraceae; genus Leptospira; species Leptospira dzoumogneensis. Next base: position 271,446 of record NZ_RQHS01000018.1, read on the forward strand.
AAGAGTAAACACCCTCTCTTCGAGTAGATCCTTTGGTTTTTTTTCGTGAAGCATCTAAGAAAGCCGTCGGTCGGAAAAACTCCGCTATTGGAAAGGCTATGGAAGGGACTTAAAAATTCATCCCTTTTTCAGATAAACGAATTGACCCCCGAGCCCGCTCAGAAATTATGTTCTTCATAAAAGGAGCTGTAGCTCAGCTGGTTAGAGTGCCTGCCTGTCACGCAGGATGTCGCGGGTTCGAGTCCCGTCAGCTCCGGAAATTTCCCTTCATTCTAAAATTCGACTCGAAGCTTTTGCGCGTAAGCAATCGTAGCGACCCATCGGGAGCGTAAACGATTGCGCCGCAAGACATGGATGTCGAAGCGAGCGCAAAAGACGCCGTGGAGCCAAGTCTCGCACGATGCGAGACTGCGTAACGGCGAGTCCCGTCAGCTCCGGTACGTGAAATTTCGCTAGAAATTTCCATACTCCAAATTTGCGCCTACGGAAGACCATCCTCATAAAGCGATCGAAGATCGCTTATCCAATGTTTCAAATAAACTCTTCCGAGTCCTTTTTAATAATAATTTCCCCGATCTCTTCCAGATCACGCAATGCAGTCAGAACGCTATTTCTTGCATCGGTGATCTCTTTTAAGGTCACTTTCCCTCGGATATCCATACTTTCTAAAATATCGTTGGCTCTGTTTTTAGACATTGCCTCGAAAAAATGGACCTTGATCTGGTCGGAAGCTCCTCTGAGCGCGATCGCGATTAGATCATCGTCTGCGATACGATTGATGAGCAGTCTCATCTCTTTGGAGTTAAGAAGAAGTACATCTTCGAAAGTGTATAATTTTTCGCGGACCTGAGAGGCGAGTTCAGGAGATTGTTCTTCCAATTCTTTCAGGATTGTTTCTTCCAAAGATTTATCCATATGATTAAGGATATTTGCAAGAGCTTCCGCTCCTCCTGCTTCGCTGAATTCGGATTTATCTCTTTGTTCGTATTTTTTCTTCAGAACTTTTGCGATCTGACGAATTGCATCCGGATGGGTTTTAGTAGTATTTGCGAGTCTAAGCGCTACTTTACTTTGGAGTTCTTTGGGTAAAAACTTAAGTGTTTCAGCTGCTTTTTTAGGATGTAAAAATGCGAGAGTGACTGCGATCGTTTGGGTATGTTCCGGAGCTAAAAGATGAGCGAGAGTTTGAGGTTCTGCATCGTTTAAGAAGGAAAAATCCTCTTCGGTATCCTTTCTATCCAGTTTTCCTAATATGTTTTCCGATTTTTCTTTTCCTAAAGACTTTTGTAGAAGTTCCCTTGCGGTTTCGATCCCGCCTTTGGATTCTGCAGCCAAGTCCTTGAGTGAACCTTGGAAATCTAAAAGAACCTCTTCTTTTTCGGATTTGCTGATCGTTTTGATCTTTGCCATTTCTTGGACGATCTCTTCAATCAATTTCTCGTCCAGTTGCGCTAACGCCTTGGCAGCAGCATCCTTGTCTAAGGATAGAAGTAGCATTGCTGCTTTTTTAACTTTTTGGTCTCTTATTTTAAGATTGGAATCCTGATCCACTGCTTCTTAGCCCATTAAAAAATCAGGCAAGTAACCGAAGAGGATGTTCCAGAAAATTTCGAAACACTTCCAACCAACCGGCTCCCACCGCACCGTCTACCACTCTATGATCGCAGGAAAGGCAGACTGAAAGAGTTTTACCAGGGACTATACTTCCGTTTTTGATTACCGGTTTAGATACCACGTTTCCAACTGCGAGGATCGCGGCCTCTGGTTCGTTGATTACCGCTGCAAAACGATCCACTCCGAACATTCCCAAATTGGAAACAGTGAAGGTTCCGTCTGAAAACTCTTCCGGTTTGAGTTTTCGTTCCCTTGCACGGGAAGCAAGCTCTTTTACCGTCCTGCCTATTTCCAAAACAGACCTTTTGTCTGCGTTTCTTACATACGGAGTGATCAGTCCACCTTCGATAGAAACTGCCACACCTATATCCACTCTTCCATGTTTTAGGATATGATCTTCTCTCCAGGAAGAATTTACTTCAGGAACTTTTAGGAGCGCAAGCGCAGAAGCTCTTATAATAAAATCATTTATACTGAGTTTGATCTCTTCTCCGGATTCTTTCAGATCGGAGTTAAAATTTTCTCTTAAATGAACGAGTGCGTCCACATCGATTTCCATATCCAAATAGAAATGAGGTTGGTGGGTTTTGGAATGGACTAGTCTAGAAGCGATCGTCTTTCTCATTCCTGAGATTGGAAGTTTCTCTTCTTGGATGATTTCTCCGGCAAATGGAGAAGTTCCGCTCGAGGAAAATGAAGAGATCCCGTTCTCAATATCTCGTTTGATAATCCTTCCGTCTGGCCCGCTTCCTCTGATCTTAGAAAGATCGATTCCACTTTCCTCTGCGAGCCTTTTGGCCAGAGGAGAGGCCTTGATCCTTCCTTCCAAGGCCCCAGGAGAAAGTCCTCTAGAAACGGAACTCTCTTTCGGAGCGGGAACTTCCTCTTCCTCAGGTTCTGGAATTGTCGAAGATACTACATTTTCAGTCTTTTTAGGTGCAGTCGCCGGAGAAGGCGAGGCTGCAGGAACTGCTGCCGGGGAAGGAACGGACGCAGAGGATCTGGATTTTGCCTCTGAAAGTAGGGAAGTAATATCTTCTCCTGCTTTTCCTATGATTGCAACCGGGGCCCCAACAGGGAGTTTGGCCCCTTCCTGGGCTAAAATTTCCAAAATTACCCCGGTGTCGAATGCTTCCATTTCCATGACCGCTTTGTCGGTTTCGACCTCGGCTAATATTTCGCCCGGAGCGACGGAGTCACCCTTCTTCTTTAGCCATTTTACCAAAACACCTTCCGACATTGTCGGAGAAAGCTGGGTCATTTCGGAAATTTTTGCCATTTATTTTTCCTGTTTATAATATAATAATATTCAAATATTATGATTTACTTAATCATTTCTCTGACTTTTTTGATTATCTTCTCCTCGCTCGGCAGAGAGGATCTTTCCAGATTTGCCGCATAAGGCATCGGCACATCTTCCTGGGTGATCCTTTCTATCGGAGAATCAAGATAATCGAATGCTTCTTTTTGGATCAGATAAGCAACCTGCGCCCCAAATCCAGCCACATTCCAACCTTCTTCCACTATAAGGACCTTGTTTGTTTTTCTGACAGAAGTCAAAATCCCTTCCTCATCTAAAGGTCTTATACTTCTTAGATCCAAAACTTCGACCGAAATTCCTTCTTTTGCCAGTTTTTCCGCTGCCGGAAGAACATACATAAGTGCTCTGGACCAACTGATGATCGTGAGTTGTGTTCCTTCTCTTTTGATATCCGATTTTCCCATCGGGATCAAAAATTCTCCTTCCGGAACTTCTCCCTTGGAACCGTATAATACTTCACTTTCTATGAAGATGGTCGGGTTATTGTCTCGGATGGAAGTTTTTAAAAGTCCGTAAGCATCTGAGGGAGTATAGGGTGCGAGCACTTTGAGTCCAGGAATATGAGCATACCAACTTTCGAATGACTGAGAGTGTTGGGCCGCAAGTCTTCCGCCTGCACCGCCGGCTCCTCTGAATACGATCGGGATCGGAAATTGCCCCGCACTCATATAATTCATTTTTGCTGCCGAGTTGATGATCTGATCGATCGCAACCAGTGAGAAGTTCCAGGTCATAAATTCTATGATAGGTCTTAGTCCCACCATAGCTGCTCCGATCCCAACTCCTGCAAATCCGTTCTCTGAAATTGGAGTATCTATGATTCTTTTTTCTCCGAACTTAGCGAGCATTCCTTGGGAAACTTTATAAGCACCTTCATAATGTCCTACTTCTTCTCCCATGAGAAAGATATTCGGATCCTTCTCCATTTCTTCCGTCATGGCCCGGTTGAGTGCTTCTCTATAAGTGAGTACTGCCATTATACGTTCTCCGCATAAACATGCTTGTATAACCAGCCAAGAGGAGGTTCTTCACTTTTTTCTGCAAAGTCTACCGATTCCTCTACGGTTTTGAGAATGATCTCGTCCATCTTAGTCAATTCTTCTTGGGCCCAGCCTGAGGAGAGTAGATCTTTTTCCGCTTTGATAAGTGGATCGCCTTGTTTATATTTATCTAATTCTTCTTTGGTTCTATACTTTGCAGGGTCTGACATGGAGTGGCCTCTAAATCTATAGGTGGAAATTTCCATGAGGGTAGGGCCTTCTCCTCTTCTTGCTCTTTCCACAGCGACTCTAACGTGTTCTCTTACTTTTCGGACCTCGTCACCTTCTATATGATCTCTTGCGATATCATAAGCAGCTGCTCTTACGGATACATCTTTAACTGAGAGTGCCCTATATTCAGGAGTTCCCATCGCATAGTGATTATTCTCGCAGATCATAACGAGGGGAAGTTTCCAAATAGCAGCCAAGTTCATTCCTTCATGGAAGGATCCTATGTTTGCTGCACCTTCTCCAAAAAAACATAATGTAACTGCGCCGTCTCCGCGATACTTGGATGCGTATGCGATGCCGGCAGCGAGAGAGATATGCCCGCCTACGATCCCATGTCCTCCCATAAAGTTTTTTTTCTTATCGAAGAAGTGCATGGAGCCGCCGTTACCTGAAACGATCCCGGTTTTTTTGCCGTACAATTCCGCCATGAGTGACTTGGGTTCCAAACCTCTCGCGAGTGCATGGCCATGATCTCTATAGGTGGAAACTATATAATCTTTTTGTTCTAAAGCGGAGATTGCTCCCACACCCACAGCTTCTTGACCGATGTATAAATGGCAGAAGCCGCCGATTTTGCCCATGCTATATGCTTTTGCGGAAGCTTCTTCGAAGCGGCGGATCAAAAGCATTTGTCTGTATAATTCTAATAGATCTTCTGTTTCTTTTTTTGTTTTAGGTTGGCTCATAGTACTTTAGGAAATACGAAAACAATCGCAAACTATCTTCTTAGAACTAGGATATACAAACTAATTTCAGAAATTTTTTGAAAAAAGTAGGAAAGTTGATCGAGGAAAAAATTTTTCCCGTCCTCAACTTTCGATCGGGAAAAATTAGGCTGAATGTAGTAAATATACCTCCGGTTTGAAATCCGGAGACATATTATTTGTATATTTACTGTGTGACCAAGCCTTTAAAAAAGGTATCGCTAGTACAATCTCCGTTGCTGATGGAGGTGTTGTAGGAACGTAAAGTTACAGCCCCAGCTGCCTCACCAACTCCGTAGGGAAGGATAGAGCAATTCAGATTGATAGTTGAGCTTGAATGAACCTGAGCACAGCTCTGACTGGAACTAAATGAACCTGGACTGGATGCAAACCCGGAATTATTGCAGTAGGCAGTTGCAGTCGTAACATTCCACTGGGAATCGAAGTCAAAACAGTAACTATAATCCTTATTGTAGAAGCTACTATGAAATGAGAAGCTACAGCTGTAATTTGATGCCGTATTCACGGACTGATTCAATGTAGAAATCTTATAACTTCCGGTGGCTGCTTCATCTTCTTCATAGATGGTGATGATCGGAATCGGGATATTGGAATTATTATATGCAACTTTGTAAGGGAAAAGTGTTTCTTGGGCACTACCAATATTGGTGCCGTTCATAACTAAGCCGCCGGAAGAAGTATAGCTGTATACTCCCATATACACTCGTCTGTAATTGTTCTGGCCGCGAAATCCTATTTCATACCCCCCGACAGTGTTGGAAAGTCCGGTAACCGTATAAAAATCAAATTCATAAGGAGAGCCTATATTTTCTGATAAGGGCTCGCTAGAGGTTGCCTGTAGGATAGTTGGAATTACTCCACGTATTCCATATGCCGCACCGGGACAGCCTCCGGTCGCTTTAATTTGGATTTGATAAGTTCCAGGTTGTTTGGCTATCCCTGCGAGTGCCTGGTCGTACATGTCAACTGTCACCGCATTAATATTTGGATCTGTCGGAATTGCGACAGAAAAACAAACGTATCCAGTAGAAAGGCCCACTGCGAATGGCTGGTTAGCGGAATCAATTTCGATTTCATAAGTATCGGTTGCTCCGCCGGCAACTAGTTTGAAGCCATCGGCGTTTGTGCCTAATGTAAGGGGGCCGCCTGCGGCAGCAGGATGAGGTAAGTTTGATAGAAGAAGGAATTCCATTCCTCCTCCCTTGGAATCTCCTCCTCCACAGGAGTAGGAGAGAAAAATTAATAAGAAGAGAGATACAGATCGCTTACTTAGATTCACAATTCGGTTGTTTTTTTTATTCATAAGAATCAAGTCGGGCATTCCTTAATGAGTATGTTTGGTTATTCATCAACCGCCAAAGTTTTGTCTAATTAATGATAAAAATAGATATCAAGAATAGAGCATATTATAGGCGAATGACAAATAACGTCAATGTTTCAAGGGCGACATTTTTGTCAAAAGTATCTAATGATTCGAAATTTTCGGCCAAGCTAACTTCCGATGGCTCCTTTTGACTTTTGTCCTCTTGTAGGAATTTCTAAAAAAATGCTTATGGAAATTTCCAATTCGTTCGAACTTTTAGATGAGCCCAAAAAAGGAAAATTTTTTAGAAAAATTCTCCGATTCCTTTTTCTTCCTTTCTCCAAAAATCGCTAAAAATCAGCGAAAAACGTCTAAAATTAGCGAATTTCCTCAAATTCGTTAAAATTAATCTGGGCCCTACGCTTCACCGAAGATATATTTGAAGGAAACCCTGAATTTCTAGGTTTTACCCGGATCTCAGCCTTCATTTAAACATATAGAAAAAAGACCAAAACCAAACCAGCACAGATCCCGGCACGGACGCCGGGCTCATGATCTCAGTTTCAAGGAGGAAACAAATGATCATTAACCATAACTTAGCCGCGATTAACTCCCACCGCGTTCTGAAGTTCCAGAACAACGAAGTGGCGAAAAACATGGAGGCACTTTCTTCCGGTATGCGTATCAACCGCGCCGGTGATGATGCATCCGGTCTAGCCGTTTCCGAGAAAATGAGAACTCAGGTGAAAGGACTTCGCCAAGCGGAGAGAAACACTGAGGACGGCATGTCCCTGATCCAAACAACTGAAGGATATCTGCAGGAAACGAATGATATCATCCAGAGGGTCCGTGTACTTGCTATCCAATCTTCCAACGGAATCTACGGTGCAGAAGACCGTCAGATGATCCAAGTAGAAGTTTCTCAGCTTATAGACGAAATTGATCGCATTTCCTCCCAAGCAGAGTTCAACAAGATGGCATTGCTCCAAGGCGATTTCGCTCGTGGATCAAGAACCGCTTCTATGTGGTTCCACATCGGACCGAACCAGCACCAGAGGGAACGTGTCTATATCGCAACTATGACCGCTAAGGCTCTGAATTTGATCAAGTCTGACGGAACACTTTTGACTCTTTCTACTGCTGAACTTTCAAACGAAGCAATCGGCTTTCTTGACGATGCTTTAATGAAAATCAACAAACAAAGAGCAAATCTTGGAGCTTACTATAACCGTTTAGAGCATGCATCTAAAGGCCTAATGGTAGCTTACGAGAACATCCAAGCTTCAGAGTCGAGAATCAGGGACGCGGATATGGCAGAGGAAACTGTTGCATTCACTAAGAACCAAATTTTGGTTCAATCAGGAACTGCAATGTTAGCACAAGCTAACGTAAGACCTCAGTCTGTCCTCCAGTTACTTAGGTAATTAGGACTTTCCGGCAGCGGGAGCAGTGATGCTCCCGCACCGGGAACTTTTCTGTAGAACTCCGAAGCCGCTTATGCGGCTATCGTTGTCTACAGACCTAACGAAAAGGTACAGGAAAAACGTCGGGTCTAATCTTCTTCTTTCCCCAATTTTTTTCCGGTTCCTTTTCCAAGGAGGAATTCCGAGGAAACGAAAACCGGGTTAGTAATAACCTAAAGCTTATTGTACTTTTGCAAGATCGCTGACGTTAGTCGGCCTTATTGCGGTTGATTGAAAATATCCTAGATCTCCTCGGGAGAAAATGACCTGTCGGGTGGTCCGACCGGGTCCATCCCGGAGCACCGGACAGGTCATGTCCGATCGGAGGATAGGGAGATCCTCCGGAAACTCTCTACAAGGAGTGTAGGATGATTATCAATCACAACCTGAGTGCGGTGAATTCTCACCGCTCTCTGAAGTTCAACGAGCTAGCTGTGGATAAAACCATGAAAGCTTTGTCTTCCGGCATGCGGATCAATTCTGCCGGTGACGATGCTTCGGGTTTGGCTGTCTCCGAAAAACTCAGAACGCAGATCAACGGACTGAGGCAAGCGGAGAGAAATACGGAAGACGGGATGAGTTTCATCCAGACTGCGGAAGGGTTCCTTCAACAGTCTTCGGATATCATCCAAAGGATCCGGGTTTTGGCCATCCAAACCTCGAATGGGATCTACAGCCCCGAAGACAGACAATTGGTTCAGGTGGAAGTTTCCGCCCTTGTCGACGAAGTGGATCGTATTGCCTCTCAAGCAGAGTTCAATAGATTCAAATTGTTCGAAGGAGACTTCGCTAGAGGTTCGAAAAGAGCTTCTATGTGGTTCCATATGGGACCGAACCAGAACCAAAGGGAAAGGTTCTTCATTGGAACTATGACTTCCCGAGCTTTAAAGCTTACCAAGGCAGACGGTAAATCGATAGCGGTTTCTTCTCCTGGGGAAGCGAATGAAGTGATCGGCTTAGCCGATGCTGCGCTCGGAAAGATCATGAAGCAGAGGGCGGATATGGGAGCTTATTTTAATAGGCTGGAACATTCCGCAAAAGGTCTCATGGCGGCATATGAAAATATGCAGGCTTCCGAGTCCAGAATTCGTGACGCTGATATGGCGGAGGAGATGGTTGCTCTAACTACAAAACAAATACTCGTGCAGAGTGGTACGGCGATGTTAGTGCAAGCAAACCTAAAACCGAATTCGGTCCTCAAACTTCTACAAATGTAGTTTTCGGGAACAGGCGCCACCGGAAGGAAACTCCCGGTGGCTTTTTTTATCTCATGATCCGAGATTCCTTTATGAATTCTTTCTATTTACTTATTCGTCTAAATTCGATTTTTCTAAACGAGTGATGCTAAAAAATTGAGAGCCGCTTCTATAAAAAATACGGGTAATATTTCATATTCGAGCAGGAGATGCTCATCTATTCGAAATCGGGCGATTTCGCTTGACTCTTTTTGTTGATTCGAGGAAATTCTCGGACATCTTTTCCTTCGGGTAGAATGTAATGCTCCGTAGTTTACTTATCTTTGCGATACTATTCGGTTTAAGTTGTGCGACCACTAATTCAGAAAAAAAGCCCGGGCAGGAATCATTTACCTTAGATTGTTCGGACACTAAGAGTCCATATTACTTCTCTGTAATGAAGGGGAAGGGCAATTTTTCGGTAACAAGGTTTTTGGACTATTCAGTGCCCTCCGGCGCCCATTCAGACTTTTTGAGTCAAAATCGAAAAATTTGGGATAAGGCACTTTTAGATTACCAAGCTAAAAAATTTTCCGAAGTAAAGTTATTATTACAACCTTTTCTATCTAAGTATGATCAGGATTTAAGTCTTCGGGAATTATACGCCAAATCCTGGTATTGGAGTCTGCAAAATCGAGGAAAAGAAGACAAGCTGCTTGCATTCTATTTGGATCTACATAAACGCATTCAGCATGAAATTGATGTGCAGGATGGAATCCGAAAAAAAGACGAAGTAGTTATAGTCTTAGGTTTTAACGATGTGGAGTGGAAAATTGCTACAATCTATTTGGATAGAGCGGAGTGGCAAACTGCCGAGTCATACTTGGAATTATCTCTTTTCGGAGGAACTATGACTACCGACGGAAGCCAAGGTCCTCATCCATCCGTGATCGAAAACTATGCTTATCTTACCGAGACCGCTTATTATCTGAATGATAAGGATAAGAATCGTTTTTATTTCTGTAAAACCTTACAACTTGATCCTAAGAACACTTATGCATTTCAGTTTTTACTCCGTTAAATCGGAGTTTTTCTTTTCCCCGGCTTAATTCAATCCTTCAAATAATTTCGGCAGGGTTGTTATTTTAAATATTTAAGTATTGACTTAATTAAGTTTATACTTAAATATTTGCCTATGCAGGCTTTAGATGCGATTTCGGACCCAACCAGACGCAAAATTTTAGAACTACTATTCGATGGTGAAATGGGCGCTGGAGAAATTGCGGGACATTTTGATATAAGTTCCGCTGCGATCTCTCAACATCTTAAGGTTTTGAAAGAATGTAATCTGATCCAAGTCAGAGTGGATGGGCAAAGAAGGATCCATTCCTTGGATTATAAAGGTTGGAAAGAGATCCAAGACTGGATAGATAGAGCCAAAACTTTCTGGGAAGGAAGACTAGATCTTCTGGAAAAAGAATTAAGAGCGAATAAAATGAAAAAAGGGAGAAGATAGTGATGAAAGATCTATCTATAAACAAAACGTATGGAACCTTCACTTCGGATTCCGAAGTTCGTTTCCAAAGATTATTACCCGGACCGATCGAAACTGTTTGGGAATATCTGACCGATTCCGAAAAAAGAGGCACCTGGCTTGCTTCCGGAACTATGGAGTTAAGGGTAGGTGGAAAAGTAGAATTAAACTTTTTGCATTCTTCTCTTTCTGATGAAAAAACATATCCTGATAGATTCAAGGAAATGGAGAATGGGATCAGTGGAGTGGAAACGATCACTGCAATCGATCCTCCTCGCTTCCTAAGTTTTACCTGGCACCCAAATTCCGAAGTTAGTTTTGAATTAGTGGAGAAGGGAGAAGATGTTCTTCTTACACTCCGACATTATAAACTTGTAGATGAATTCGGTAAACTAATGGTTTCTACAGGTTGGCATACTCATTTGGATATTCTGACTTCTAAACTTTATAAAGGATCAGTTCCTAAGTTCTGGCAAACATTTACTCACCATGAAAGTATTTACGGTGAGGCTCTCAAAAGTATCTCTAAGAAGTGATCTTAATAAAAAAGCCGACGAGTTCTCGCCGGCTTTCTTTTTCAATCGATTGGTAAATCGATTATTTATTCGGAGTAAACTCCAAAGTAACCACACCTCTTGCAGCAGACTTAACATTCATTTTCTTAGTAGCTAAGAATGTAAATCCTCTGTCTTTTTTATAGACTAATTCGTCCATAAACAGTGCATCTTTTCCAGGGTAGGTAACTTCCCACTCTGAACCGCTTGTATTGCTAGTTCTAACATTGATGTCTTTTGCAGCTGTTAATTCTGCCAAATCATCTTTGAACTTAGTGGATTCGTCAGCATCCAAACCGGTAAACTTTAAGATGATAGTATTATTCTCAGTGAGATTGAACCATTCTTCTTTGAGTTGTTTGTTTACTTTTTTGGTTACGTCTTCTGCCCAACCGGCAAGCGCTTTTTCTCTGGAAACTTTTTGAGTGATATCCGCTCCGCGAGCATCTCCGTTTCCGGAAGCTACCACTTTACCATCTCCCCAAAGTAAGATCACTTTATAAGGTCCGGTAGCGGCAGTATTGAATAGAGGTCTATCCAGAGCTTTTCCACCGATTGCAGTTACAGGTGCTTGGTCTTCAGTTTCTACCGAACCAACTACCAGAACTTCTGCTCCGGATGATTGAGCTTGGATGAGTATCGCAGCTCCTGAATCCAATGAGTTGACTGCATCCGCATTCAAGCCGGAAGGTTTAACAGTTTTAGAAGCCTGTCCAGGATCAACGATCTTGTTTCCAGCTTTTTTAAGACCTTTGATGATCTCAGCTTCTGCAATATTACCATTACTTAAAGGAGCAACCGGTGCTCCTCCTACTTTAGAAGGAACTAAAACTACAATTCTTGGATTTCCTACATCAGCAAGTAAACCTTCTACCGCAGTGGAAAGTTTAGATTCTTCGATAGTACAACGAACAGTAAGTTTTAAAATAGGTTGAGTATCTATCTTGCCTTGGTCTTCCGCAACGATATCGTAAGATTTTACGAATGCATCGGTCTTGGAAAGTAGACTAGAGCCTAAACTTTCTCCGTCGGAAGCTTGGCTTTTGTTGGAAATTTCTTCACCAACTACTTTACGTACCGCATTAACTTTTGCGTCTTTAATCGCTCTTTGTTTTGCGTTCGCTATATCTCCGTTATAGATCGGAGCTTCTCCGATCACGGTGATTGTATTTCCTTCTCTAGTGAATTCTTCTTTTTTCTTGCGTCGGGATCCGTCACCCGTTGCGCATGCAAAAGCGAAACCTAAAATCAGTGTGAGAGCGGTAATCCGCAGGATGGGCAGCTTTGCCATATCGCTTCCTTTTTCTCCTTGATGTATTGAATTCTGTCTATTTACTGAACAAATAAGGTATCTTACATGCGGTTCAAAGAAAGAAACAAAAAAAACCTAACTTTACTCATTTTTTTTCTGACAATTTCCTCAGGCTCTTGCGTAGAGGCGTCATCCAGAAGTCATATTTCTAAATCCAAAATTATCCCTGCCGAAGTTTCTTTTTACGACCAAATACTTCCTAGTCTTGCGGGTAAATCCGTTGTGCTCGTTACAAATCCTTCCGGTATAGGAAGACATCCTGAGAAGATCCTAAAAGAATTTAAGGATAAAAAAGTTAAGATCAAACATCTGATCGGACTAGAACACGGATTTTTGGGATTGGAAGAAGACTTCAGTAAGTCTCCAGTCACAATGGATGAGACTTTTCAACTTCCTATCTATCATATTTATAAGGTTAAAAACTCGGAGATCCCTGCAATCCTGAAAGGTGCAGATGCAGTTGTGTTCGACGTGGTCGATATGGGGATGCGTTGTTATACTTACTTAAGCGTTCTAAAACGTTTGATGGATAATTTGCCTGATCCAAATACTAAGTTTATTCTTTTGGACCATCCAAACCCGGCTCTATATTTAGGCGCAAGGGGAGAAGGTATACAGAAGAAGTTTTTGAACTTCGCAGGAGAATTTCCATCTCTATTTTTCACAGGAATGACCCTGGGAGAAGCCGCTGCGTTTTATAATGGAGAATATCTGGGTGGAAAAGTGAAACTAGATATTATTTCACCGGAAAACTTTAAAAGAGGATTTGATTGGGAGAGAGAAGGAATCCCTTGGTCTACACCTTCTCCCAATCTTCCCATGTTGGATTCTGCGAGGAATTATCTAGGTTTAGTATTATTAGAAGGAGTGAATGTTTCCGTAGGAAGAGGTACACAGGCTCCATTCGTATATTTCGGCGCTCCTTGGATGAATGAGCCTGAAGAAATTATCAATGAATTGAACGAAGACAGCAAAGGTGATTATTATTACCAAAGTGTATTCTTCAAACCTACATTCGGACCTTTTAAAGGAGAAATTTGTAGAGGACTTCGTTTAACCGTTGTAAATCGTAAATACGATCCTATCAGAATGGCATATAATCTGACTACCATTATGAAAAAGAAATATAAGGACTTTAAATGGAGACAGTATGCGGATGGATCTCATAATATAGATTTTCTTTGGGGAACCGAAAAATTCAGAGAGTCCGTGGATGCAGGTCTCACATACGAACAATTTAAGGCTACATATGCGGAATCAGAATCTTCTACAAATAAACTCATCCAAAAATATCTGATCTACTAAGGTTTTGTATTAAAATTTCGAAAGATAAATTATGAGAATTAGATTCGCTATTATAGTATTGATCTCTTCCTTCTCCATTTTCGCAGAAAATGAAAGGGGAGAATGGAAAGAATACGGGCTGAAAGAAGTTTTAGGCCGTTTGAAATTTTATGCGTTCGCTAAGATTGCACAAAGTGTTCGCACTGGAGCATCTTTCGACCAAGAATTGTATGTAAAAGAAACTGCATGTGAGGAGGACTTTCCTAAACTAGAAGGAAATTTCCAATGTGCATTACTTAAGACGTCTACCTTCGAAGATAAATTAGCGGAAAATTCGCAGCCTTCAACTCCGAGTGCCGCCTCTGCAACCAACGGTTTGACTCCGAGTAAAACGATACCTTCTATCCCAATAAAAGCAAAATGGTATGAGGGAAGAACACTCGCAGGTAAAGGAGTTCTTTCTGTTCCCGGTAAAGATGGTCAGAGCGATCTGAAATTATTCTATCATACAGATGGAAGATTAAGTCATTATTCTTATGAAGATAAAATAGTGGTTTTTGACTGGAAAGGCCAGGAGTTAAGCACTATTCTAACTGTAAAAGTGGATCCTAAATTGAGACCGCTTGGTGGTAAGGAATATTTTTTCCCATGAAAGAACTCTCTTCCGGTTTTTTAAGAATGATGGACCACGAAGGTATCGACCCGGTAGAATATATCTGGGTAGTAGCTTCTTATCCTTCTGAATCCGGAAAACAAGAGGCACAACTTGTTCCTGCAAATTTTAAGATAGGAAGTCTTGTTGGCAAAAGAGTAAAACTTGAATTTACCGGAAAGATCCGTTGTGTGAACTGCGGAAAAGTCACAAGTAAAAGTTTTAACCAAGGAAGTTGTTTTCAATGCTTCCAAACATTAGCGGAGAATGATCTATGTATTCTTCGTCCGGAGACCTGCCATTTTCATTTAGGAACTTGCAGGGAACCTGAATGGGGAGAAGGTTACTGCTTCCAAAAACATACTGTGTATCTTGCAAATACCAGCGGATTAAAAGTGGGGATCACTCGTGAAAAACCGGTCTCCAATCGTTGGGTGGACCAAGGTGCCCAAGAAGCAATTCCGTTATTAGAAGTTACTTCCAGAAGAGATGCAGGTCTTATCGAAAAACAATTTACCACTGTTATAGATGATAAAACCAAATGGCAGAAGATGGTAACAGAAGATTCAGTTCCATTCGATTTGATCTCTAAAAAGAAAGAGCTTCTTGAGGTTCTGGATTCCTGGGACCTAGGAGTTCCTTATACCGAGTCCAATGAGCAGAATATTACAAAATTAAGTTATCCTATTTCAGAATATCCTAAAAAATCCAAATCCTTCTCCCCCGATAAGGAGAAGGAAATAGATTCCAAATTACTCGGTATCAAAGGGCAATACCTTTTATTCGAGGATGTGGTAATCAATATCCGCGCCTATGGCGGCTACGAAATCCGTTTATACTCGGAGTGAGTTATCCTATGAGCAAAACTTCTATTCGCAAATATTTCCTGGTCCTATTTTTACTTTTTAGCCTGCAAGGCTGCGGCTGGATGGTGGAGCTTGTTTTTCCTTTGGACGTGGACCGTTTTTTAGGGGAACAGTTTTACAAGGCTGCAGTAACAGGAGAAGGTCACGGTAAAATTTACAAAGACAGATCTTTGGAAAAATATCTGCAGTCAGTTGTGGATCGTATCTTAAAATCCAAGTCCATCCATTACAAGGATGAATTTAAATATAAGGTAACCATAATAGACGACGATAAGGTGATCAATGCGATCTGCGCACCTGGCGGCTATATTTTCGTATATACTGGACTTCTTCATTTCGTAAAAAATGAGGCAACTCTTGCGGGGATACTTTCTCATGAGATCGCTCATGCGGAAAGAAGGCATTCTACCAAACAATTATCCACCAATCTTACTCTATACTTTGTTTTGTACTTTGTGCTTTCTTACGTCTTAGGCCCGGATCTGGCTCAACATGCTGCCGATATCGCAGGACTTTCCACAAATCTATTGGGACTTGCAAATTCTCGTTCCATGGAAGAAGAAGCGGACGAATACGGATTTGATTATATGAGATCCACTCCTTATTACCCGGGAGCAATCGCTGATTTTTTCAAGGATATCCAAAAGGAGAAGAAGGTAAATCCTGAGTTAAAGGGCGCGGATATTCCTTTGGAAAAATATTTGAGCACTCACCCTCTAGATGAGGACAGGATTTCTTCCAACGAAAAAAGACTGAAAGACGCGGGGATCGGTGCTCCGAATGCAAAGTCATATTTTAGAGAAAGATACCGTAGTAATATAGAAAAATCTTTGGGAACCAAAGAAGAAGATTAATCGGTTCTATTGAGAATCTCCCGCAATGTGGGTCTAATTATAGAAAGAAAGATTGACTGATTTCGATTCCATTCAGATAACTTTCGGGTCATGAATTGGAAGAAAAAATTAAAAACTTGGGTGGATTCCGGACTCATTAGCCAGACCCAGGCAGAGTCCATTTTCAAATTCGAAGATTCTAAAAAAATTCCGTACGTATTCTATTCCTTTTTAGCGTTAGGGATCGTAGTGATCGGTCTTGGAGTCATCGCAATGGTGGCTGCAAATTGGGATAAGATCCATTATTCCGTAAAATTGATCGCGAGTTTTACTCTACTTTCCGGAATTGGGATAACGATCCTATACTCTCAAAGTAAAGAGATCTGGAACGATACAATTCGTTATCTTTTAGTTTTACTTCTTTGTGTATTATTTTTTGCGAATATCGGTCTGGTTTCCCAGATCTATCATACCCAGGGAAAATTATACCAAGCACTTTTGCTTTGGTCTGGAATTACAATCTTACTTGTGATCATGTATCCAGGTAGAGTTCTCCAACATCTTTGGATCGCTGTATTCAGTTCTTCTTTTTTGAGCTGGATAGACAATCATCCTGATATAGGTTGGAAGGATAGAAGTCATTATTTTTCTCTCTTCTTCTTTGTCGCTTTCTGGATATTTGCAGGAATTGCAATTTTCACGGAGAGAAGGCTGGAAACTAAAGAGAGTAAAACTTCTATCTTAGTGAATCCGTTTTTACTTTGGGCTTTCGGTTTCTTCTTAACTTCTTCTATTTGGGGAAGTTTCGAGACACATGATATTCCGAACTTGGACCAGGATCCTGAGTTTGCGAGAAGATACGATCTTCCTTTCTCTTGGTATTGGCCTCTGCTTCTTCCGATTTTGTTAATCGCAGTTTCTCAAATTTTCAGAAATCGTTTTTCTCGTAGAAAGATCATTCTTCTTTCCATTTCCGGAATATTTCTGGGATTTTTAAATTATCCTCAGATCTCCGATTGGTATGGAAAATTTCCAGCGATGATATTTTTCTTTTTGGCCTGGATCCCATTCACATTCTTATTTTTCGAATCCAGAAGATGGTTCGATCTGTCTTTGTTAATTTTAGGTTTACGATTCGTGTCTGTTTATCTGGAAGTATTCGGAAGTTTACTCGCTACAGGAATCGGGCTGATCATCTCCGGAGCATTTATTTTAGGATTCAGCATTTTGGTGTTTAGGATGAGAGAGAAGATCCGAAATGCCGCGAACCAGCTCTTTCAAGAAGAGGAATTAGGAATATGAAAAAGTTTTCTATCTCAGTTCTTGCGGTATTTTTACCAATCATCGTTTTAGCCTCCCTTGCCTTAGAAAGGGAGTTCGATCTTAGGAATGGAAAAATTCTGATACTTCCGATTACCGGATACGATCCCAGAGATCTACTCTCCGGACAATATCTTAGATTTCAGATAGATCGTAAATATTCGGATGATATTTGTCAAAAGGGAGATTACGTTTCTTCTGCAGTGGAATCTGCAGTTGCAAGTGTGGATGGAAGCAAGCTTAGCAAAAAGGAAACATGCGTTTGTTTTGATTCCAGAGAACCTTCCGAATATGAAATACGTTTTTACTCCGATTGTAACGAACTTAAAAACGATACAACTTGTTGGAATTACGTAAAGGGAGAATGTAATTACGGAAACTTTAATTATCCTTTCCGCAAATATTTTATCCCGGAAGAGAGCGCGAAAGAGCTAGAAGAAAAACTAAGAGAGCCCGGTGCCAAAATCCAGTTGAGAATAGATGAAAACGGGAATGGCCTGATCGAAAAGATCATTTGGCCGGAGTTATCTTCGCAGTAACCTCGTTTAGGCTGCAGTAATCCTTCTCACCCAAATTCGCTTCCATACCGGAGCGATAGATCTCATCCAATCCGGAGCAGAGTGGCAGCTTTGTTCCGGATACTTTTCCTAAAGAGAGTGCATGTTTGAGATCCTTGTACATATTCTTCAAAGCGAAATGAGTTTCGTAATTTCCCGAGAATACGAATGGGAACTTAAACTCTGAAATTCCCGACTTGGCAGCGGATTGTTCTAAGATAGATTTCAAGATAGAAGGATCTATACCTTGGCTTTTTGCCAGAGAAAACCCTTCCATATAGACTTGGAAGATACCTGCTTGGACCATATTGAGAGCGATCTTCGCTTTCTGCCCGTCTCCTACTTCTCCGCAATATACTGTGTTCTTTCCGCAGATCTCGAATATAAATGAGAAGTTTTTGATACTATCTTGTGATTTTGCTCCTACCATAAATAGGATCTGGCCGTCTCTGGCAGCATTTTTGGAACCTGTCATTGGAGCGTCTAAGAATTGAATATTCTGTTTTTGGAATGTATGATCCAGTTTAAGAGTGAGAGAAGGGGAGGTGGTTCCCATATCTATCACAACCTTTGCATTTGTTTCTAAAAGTCCGGAGGAGAATACCGACTCTTCTACCACATGATCCTCCGTAAGGCAGAGTATTATAATTTCAGAATCTTTTACTGCTTCTTTTATATTTCCATGGATCGAAACTTTCGCCGATTTTAGGTCTTGGATCTTTTCCGGATTACGAGCATATAATTGGAGAGAATGACCTTCTTTAGAGAGATTGTTTGCGATCCCTCTACCCATGATACCAGTTCCGATGATTGCAATTTTACGAGAAGACATAGGGAAAGTCTCCCGTATGGAACCTGATTTGGCAAGAAAAAGGTTTTAGAAAGAGCTGAGTGCCGCGCGGATAAAGCTCGTAACCGGAGCCTGCTCCCTTGTATCTTCCAGACCTTCTCTCAGTTCTCTAAGAACGATCTGCGCATCCGTTAAAACGGTATTCACATTCGTATGAAGATCGTCTCTATTAATGAGCCTTCCTAAGGTTCCATCTCCCGTATTGATCTTAGTAGTGATATCAGCTACGTTGGAGAAAGTTTTTCGGATATCTCCTCTGTTTTCAGCGATCAATTCTGAAAGAGAAACAAGCGGATCCTGCAATACTCTTCCTTTTAAGGAAGACGCTCCGGATTTATAATCCACGACTTGGAATGTCCTAGGTGCACCTTTACCTTCTTCCGTGGATTCGGAAGTTCCAGGGTCTATAGAAATTACACGCCCGGAAAGTAAACTTTCATTACGTATTGCAATATCATAATTTTCGTACATACGTACAGGTTCTTTTAGAAGAATGGTGACTTCTACCCTGGTGGCGACTCCTACTTCTCCTGCGGGAAGAACCGCTCCATTCTCGTCTATTTGTATGAGTCGAATATTGGAAACATAACCGAATGGAACACCTTGGACGGTGACCTTATTTCCTACTTTGATCCCTTCCGAGTTTTTGAAATTGATCTTTAGGAATTCACCACGTTTTTGAACGGGTCCACCTTCAGTCATAACGGTAAAGTAACCGACTACGACCAAAGCTACGGAAAAGATAGCACCAACTAAAAGATAACGAAAGGATTTCATTTAGGATCCAAAACTCTTACTATATATATCGGACTTTTTATCCAGAATATTATCTTAGGACCCAGGTTTCAATTCTTAGTTTCCAGAATCATCGGTCCCTTGGTATGTCCATTGATAAATTGACGGATGAATTCGTTCGGAGAATTCTGCACTTCTTCCGGGGTTCCCGTAAATAAGACCTGCCCCCCGTAAAAAAATGAAATGCGGTCGGCTATCATATACGCACTGGACATATCATGGGTGACTACCACTTGAGCCGCACCGGTTTCCTTTTTGATCCGAATAATCAGCTCGTTGATCACGTTCGACATAACAGGATCTAAACCGGATGTAGGTTCATCATATAAAATGATTTTCGGATTGGCGGCGATCGCTCTTGCAAGTCCAGCTCTCTTCTTCATACCTCCCGAGATATCATTCGGAAAATTATCCTTTGCGACTGTCATATCCACTAATCTGAGTTTTTCGGCGACGATCCTTTGGATATCCTCTTCAGGATATAATTTGTGTTCACGTAAGGGGAGTGCAACATTATCAAAAACAGTCATCCAGTTGATGAGTGCTCCTGACTGGAATAGGACTCCCATTTTAGAACGGATCCTTTCTCTTTCCGGAATTTCTGCGCCTGAGATTTTTTCTCCGAAGATCTTACATTCTCCTGCATCCGGATCTAATAGACCGGTAATATGTTTTAAGGTGACTGACTTTCCGGTTCCGGAAGGTCCAAGCACCACCATTGTCTCTCCTTTCTTTACTTGGAGATTCATTCCTTTCAGGATCTTTCTTTGTCCGAAAGCCTTGTGTAGATTGATTAGTTCTATTGCGTATTCTTCCATGACTATTGCCTATAAAAGATCGCTGTGATCACATAGCCGAAAAAGATCACCATTAAGAAAGAAGTTACCACCGACTCTCTTGTGGCTCTACCGACCCCGATCGCTCCACCGGAAGTTCTAAGACCGTGAGAGCATGAAATTGCTGAGATGATCAGACCGAAAACATAACCTTTGAATAAACCGGTGTATAAATCCTTGAGACCCGGGATAGAAGTGATCCTTTCATTTACGTCCTGGAAATATACTATATATTCGATTCCCAATTGGAAATGACCTACGATTGCTCCGCCTAAAATTCCTAATATACTGGAATATACGCAGAGAACAGGGACCATTAAAGAAAAACCTAATACTCTCGGAAAAACTAAAAATCTAACAGGATCGATGGACATTACTTCGAGTGCATCGATTTCTTCGGAAACTTTCATTGTCCCGATCTCTGCAGCGATCGCAGAACCAATAGATGCAGCTAAGATCAATGCAGTCATAAAAGGAGACATCTCTCTAGTGAGAGTGATTGTAAGAAGAAGTCCGATTTGACCTTCTGCCCCGAAATCTTTAAGACCAAGTCCAGTGTTTAATGTAAGAAGCATCCCTGTAAAAACGGCAACTACTGAGACTACGAATAAACTCCCTACACCTGCGATAAACATTTGATCTAAAATTTCTTTCCGCTTTTCGACGGTAAATCTTAGGTTTAAAAAAGTTTCCGCAATTAGAACGATCGTATAACCCGCGGCATATAAAGTATCGTTCGCTTTTTCTTTAAAGGTATCCAACATTTCGATTAGAGCCTAATCCACCAAAAAATCTGCACCGTTGTCTTATCCTTGTTTTTTTCTAATCCGAATAGACCGTATAAGAATTGATAAGATGTTTTTTCCGGAGTGGAGCTGTATTCCACAAGCAATGGCACATGGATATGCAGTTCTTCTTCGTTCCATCTCTGAGTATAAAGCCTCATTAAAAAAGAGAGCCTTTTTTCTCCATTGGATAATTTTTGATACTCGATAATGGACCAGACCGGATCCCAGATCCTTTCCACAAGTTCGGATTTTATAGGAAATAAAGAAAGAAGATTCCAAGTCAGGTTACCTTCTCTGTCCTCATGCCAACGGAATAGAGGCCAGAGTTTATAATAATTTTCTTCTCTTCCCCACTGAACATAAGTACGATTCGTTCTCCACCAAAATGGGATAAAATAAGTCTCGGAAGATTTCAAATGATAACTATCGGTGCTCAATCTGAAATAGAATGGAGTGAAAAATCTAGTCTCCTTATATGCGAATCTATAATAACCGTAAAAAGGAAATAAGATTAATTTTCTGTAATCTTCGTCGTCGTTCTGGCCGTATTGAAAAATGAAAAATAGGATATTCAGGTCTTTTTCGTGAGTCCTTTTATCATATCCATACGAAAATAGGGAACCAAAAATAGGGAACCAAAGAAATGCTCTGGCCTTCATATTCCCGAATTCGGAATCCTTAGCAAGGTATAAAGGCCAAAACATTTTATAAGTAAAAGGTTCTCTTTTATCTTCGTTGATACTTCCCCATTGAATAAACGGCCAGAGGATAGAATAACGTTCGTATTTTCCTTTATGGATCTTATGAGAATAAAATGGCAAGATCCTGAGATCGTTTCTGACTTCTGAACCTCCCCACATAACGAGCGGCCATAAGATCCCATGAGCATTATAGTTTTTATATTTCCAGTTGGAATACAAAGGGAAGAGAGTAAAGTTCAGTTCCGAATAACTTGCCTTACCTCTAAGTCTTCCGAATAAGGGAAAAAATCCGAAATAGGACTCCCTGGCAGTTTCTCCTTTTCCCCAGATCAAAAGTGGAGAAAGAGTGTCCTCGTCCCAGCCTAGATCGTCGTGGTAGGTTTCCGTTCCACTGACGAAAAATAGAAAACTCCAGACTCTCCAATAATCAGTCTTTTCGGAATAATAGATCGGGAATAAAAATGTATCGTATCTATAATTGGATTTGGTTTCTTTATAAGTGGAGAAGAATGGTCTGAAGATCTGCTCTTCTTCTCCCAATCTTTTTTCGGATTGGTACAAGAACCAAAATTGTTTGTATTCGGAAGGATAAGGAGAAACCGGTTTGAAAGGGTATTCCGAAAATAGACTTTCCGTACAAACTAGGAAGAAAAGGATCAGTACTAGATTCTTATTTATCATTCTTCCCGGAAAATCCTAAGCAACAGGGGATTAGATCATTGAAAATTGCAGTTTTATTCGGCGGAACTTCCACAGAACACGAAATTTCCCTGCGCACAGGCACTTTCATAAGTAAAACTTTGTCTTCCATGGGACATTCGGTCAAACCCATTCTGATTTCCAGAGACGGCAGATGGGTCATCCCTAGAGAGTATCGACCCGAGTTCCCGGAAGGAAATTCCAAAAATCCGGAAGAGTATTTAAAAGAATTCGAAGAACTTCATTCTACTGTTGCCGGAGCATTCTCTTCTCTGGATTGTGATATTGCATTTTTAGGATTACATGGAACCAGCGGAGAAGACGGTTCTATCCAAGGATTTTTAAAGGTACTTGGAATTCCATTCACTGGTTCCGATGTAAAAGCATCCGCACTTGCAATGGACAAGATCAGAGCAAATCGATTATTCCAACTTGCCGGAATGTCCGTTGCTCCGTTTTGGGAATTGAGAAAAAAAGAATATTCCGAAAATCCGACTTCGGTCGAAAGTTCAGGATTAGAATATCCACTTTTTCTAAAACCGGTAGAAGGCGGTTCTAGTTTTCATACATTTAGGATAGAAGGACCCGAAGATCTACGTAAAAGACTCCCCGAATTTTTCGATGCAGAAGAACATGCGATCTTACAAAAATTCCTAAAAGGAACGGAAGTTTCCTGCGGAGTCTGGGAAAAGAAAGAAGGCACTAAAAGAATATTAGAGGCACTTCCTCCTACAGAGATCATTCCTGGCGGAGAATTTTTCGACGTAGAATCCAAATACAAACCTGGACTTTCCCAAGAGATCACTCCTGCTCGTTTACCGGAAAAGATCATCTCCAAGATCCAAGAACAATCCATTTTGGCTCACAAAACACTCGGTTGCGAAGGTTATTCTAGAACGGATTTTATTGTCGTAGGAGAAACTCCATTCGTTTTGGAAACAAACACGTTACCCGGAATGACCGAGACTAGTTTGATCCCTCAACAAGCAAAAGCGGCTGGGATACCTATCCAAACATTATACCAGTCTTTGATCGACCAGGCTTTAGAAAGAGCAGGGGTAGCTCCGGCTCAGAGAGTTTAGAACTGCAATTACCACGCAGAGCCGCGGAGGGGGAATTGATTTCGTATGTAGGAACTCCAACATTCCACTTTATACTCGCGTTGTAGGAATTCCAACATTGCAATTCCTTTCCAATCTCTGCGGCTTCGAGTCTCTGCGTGAGAAAATCTCCGAGTCTCTTTAAACTCTGCGACTTTCTATCTAATCTGAAATAACGCCAATTTCGCAAAAAAGTTCGGACTAAATTTCACCTGTTTTAGATCTGTGAAGAATGCTCTGTCTTCTACAGTGAAACCACGAATATCACAGAACTCCTGAAAATCCAGAACGGAAAGAAAATGTAGGTTAGGAGTATTGAACCAACGATAAGGAAGAAGATCCGTAACTGGAGTTTTTCCTTGGAATAGAATTCTAAAACGAACTTCCCAATACCCGAAATTCGGAAATACGATGATCACACGTTTAGCGATCCGCAAACATTCTTTGATAATATCGCCTGGATGTCTGGTCTCCTGGATGGTCTGGTTCAAGATCACATAATCAAAACGTTTGTCTTCATGATGGCTTAGGCCTTCGTCAATATCTCCGTGGTGAACATATACACCTTTGCGGATACATTCTACGATTGCATCTTCGTCCTTCTCTATCCCTTGTCCTCTAATTCCTTTTTGTTTTAGAAGATAAAGAAGATCCCCATTACCGCAGCCAAGGTCCAAGACCCTGGAACCCGGTGAGATCGTATCCAGAATATAAGCGAAGTCCGGTCTTTCTCTCAAAGTAGTGCTACTTAAGATTTTAGAATCTATCATTCATTCACCGGCATATTTAGAAAACCTCGGATCACATCCTCTTGTCTTTGGTTGGGAAGAAGAAAACTATCATGACCTTCGTTCGTAGTAAGCTCTACATAAAAGACCCTTTTATCGGAGGCTTCTAAACTTTTTACGATCTCTCTAGATTGAGAAGGAGGGTAGAGCCAATCGGAACTATAAGATACGACTAAAAATCTACATTGAGCAGGACTAAGAGCTTTGGTAAGTTCCTGTCCTTTTCCTAAACTGAAATGATCCAAAGCTTTGGTCACATAGATATAAGAATTTGCATCAAAACGATCTACGAAACTTTCTCCCTGATAGATTAAATAACTTCCGACCGCAAAATCGGAATTTAGAAGGTTCCCTATAGGAGGTTTCCTGCCGAATTTTTCTCTCATTTTATGGTCTGAAAGATAAGTGATATGACCCATCATTCGAGCGAGTGCAAGACCTTTTCTAGGAGTCGCACTGTCTTCATACAATCCGTTATTCCAGTTTGGATCTGAAAGAATTGCCTGTCTTCCTACCTCATTAAAAGCGATCTGCATTGCGGAATGTTCCGCAGAAGAGGCGAGAATAATACAATTCTCTAAAGCATCCGGATAAGAAATGCTCCATTGTAATGCCTGCATTCCTCCCATGGAACCACCTGCCACACAAAGTAGTCTCTGGATCCCGAAAGATTCTACCAAAAGTTTTTGGGCAGCCACCATATCCTTGATGGAAACGAAAGGAAAACTGGAACCGTAAGGTTTTCCGCTTACAGGATTGATGCTCATCGGTCCGGAAGAACCCTTACATCCACCGATCACATTAGAAGATATTACAAAATATTGATTTGTATCAAATGCTTTGCCTGGACCGACATATTCATCCCACCAACCGGGACGTTTATCGGATCCGGAATGAAAGCCTGCCGCATGAGCGTCTCCAGAGAGTGCGTGGCAGATCAGTATTGCATTGTCTTTGTTGGGAGAAAGAACTCCGTAAGTTTCGTATGCAACTACGGTAGGGGAAAGAACAGATCCGTTGTCCAGGCGTAGATCTCCCAGCACTGCGGTTTTCGGTTCTACTATGCCTACGGATTGATTCGATCCCATGATTTAAGTTCCAAATAACTAAGCCACTTTCCTTTTTCAGACGATCCCAAGCAAGCTTAGGAAAGTAAAAAGAGAAAGTGGCCGGTTTTTAGACGATTTTTTGGACGGAGTCGGAAGTCACACCTTTTTCAATGCTTCGTCCAGATCCGTAATAATATCGTCTATATGTTCCAGACCAACGGAAAGTCTGATAAACTCAGGAGTCACACCTGCCGCCAATTGTTCTTCCGGACTCAACTGTTGGTGAGTGGTAGAAGCAGGATGGATCGCAAGTGATTTTGCATCTCCTACGTTTGCGAGCAAGGAGAATAATTCCAGACCGTCTATCAACTTCTTCGCTTCCGGAATTCCACCTTTCACTCCGAATCCAATGATGGCTCCGAACAATCCTCTGGTATGGTATTTTTTAGCCAGAGCATAGTTTTTATCGGAAGAAAGACCAGGATAGTTCACCCAGGTTACCTTCGGATGTTTAGAAAGAAACTCCGCAACCTTTTGGGCATTTTGAGAATGTTGGGTGACTCTCAAATGAAGAGTTTCAATACCTTGTAGGATATTAAACGCATTAAAAGGAGAAATTGCAGGACCTAAATCTCTTAAACCTTGGACGCGGGCCTTGATGATGAAAGCGATATTCACTCCGCCAAACGGTTCGAACTTACCGAAAACATCCCAGAATTTCAGGCCGTGATAACTTGGATCCGGCTCTGTGAAATTCTTAAATTTACCGTTGCCCCAGTTGAATTTACCAGAATCCACGATGATACCACCTATGGAAGTTCCGTGGCCTCCCAAAAACTTGGTGAGTGAATGGACCACAATGTCCGCACCAAAATCGATAGGACGAACAAGATAAGGAGAAGGTAGGGTATTGTCGATTACCAGAGGAATTCCGGCATCATGAGCAACTTTAGCAACCGCTTCAATGTCCAGAGTATCCAACTTAGGATTTCCTAAGGTTTCGGCAAAGATGGCTCTAGTCTTGTCGTTAATCGCTTTTTTGAAATTTTCCGGATTGGACTGGTCCACAAAATGGACTTTGATCCCGAGTTTTGGGAAAGTATAGTGAAGAAGGTTATAAGTTCCTCCATAAAGGGAAGAAGATGCCACGATCTCCTGTCCTGCTTCTACTATATTCAAAAGTGCTAATGTTTCTGCGGATTGACCGGAAGCAGTCGCGAGGGCCGCAACTCCACCTTCTAATGCGGCAACTCTTTGCTCTAAAACATCAGTAGTTGGGTTACCGATCCTGGTATAAATATTACCGAATTCCTGGAGACCGAATAGCCTCGCAGCATGATCTGTGTCCTTAAAAACATAGGACGTAGTTTGGTAGATAGGGACTGCCCTGGATGTGGTTGTTGGATCCGGGGCTTGTCCTCCGTGAAGAACGATTGTTTCTGGTTTATAGTTTCTTGCCACGCTTAAGGCTCCTTTTTACTGAAAGTAGAAAATTATTCTACAATGTCTATCTAAAATTTAATAAATAAGATAAAATAATCGCTATAGCGAACAAATTAGATTCCAGAACCAAATCCAAAATATTTTCCAAAATCCATCCCTTAAGAAGTGAAATTCGCTAAATTCTGGAAAATATTTTCTAAAATACGAGAAATGTTCCTGTTTTATTGGTTTTTCAACGCAAGGTTCTGATAGAATCGGTAAGTCATTTAGATTCCACGTATGTAATACGATACTAGTGGTACTATTTTTGGATGAATTGAAATACGGTCCCCGGAGAAATTCCGGCTCAAATATGAAATTTAACTTTTTGAACTTATGTAAAAGATCTCTAATGCTTCCGGGAATTATCCTTCTTTCCCTTTATCTAGTACCGGGGGAGGAGCTTGAAGCCCAGCTCTGGATGCCTCCAGGAAGACAGTTCATGCAGCCTCCTGATCCATTCACGTTTGATGCAGGGGTGAACAAATTTAATAACGATTATTATCTATATCTCGCTCCTACCTTAAATTTGAATTTTGGAGGAGAATTCGGACTATCACTTACCGCTCCGATGAACTTTCTCGCGTATGACCAGGATCCAAAGGACCCAACCTTAAAAGTAGGAAGCATTCGTAAAATTGACTACGACCAAAAGAGTGATTATTTAAGGCTTATTAATAATATTTGGTACGGGACCTACGGATTGTATAAACCTGGAGAGACTACATTCTCCTTTTATGCAGGAAAACTTTTTGATGGATATATAGGGCACGGAACGATCGTAAACCGTTATGTGAATAACCAAAGGATAGACATTTATAATGTGGGTCTGATGGCTGATTTTAATAATGATTACGGCGGAGTGCAGGTATTCACAAATTCAGTTTACACACATGAGATAGGTGCTGCCAGGGGATATGTTCGTCCATTCGCTATCGCATTCAAATTATTTGATCTATTCACTGGAAGATCCCAGCTATTCGGGATGTTGCAGCTTGGGCAGGGAAACGTAGCGGACGAAGCAGGCAGAAAAAAAGTCTACGAAGAAGCAGGAGTAGATCCGGAAGACAGAGAGAAATACAGGGCTTTGGTAGAAGATCAAAAGACTCACCAGATGAGAGAAGAAATGATCCCTATAGAGAAAAAACCCGAATCTCGTAAGGAAAAACTAAAAGAGTTCTTCAATCAGGACAATTTTGCAAATAGATTCTCTATAGGATATACAACGGCTTTCGATACAAAAGCGCCTACGCAACTTTCATTCGATACTACCGGTCGTTTACGTTTAGATTCTAATAATAACCCACTTGTTGAACAATCCGAAAAATTGGTCATCCAAGGTATGGATGCGGAATACAAATTAATCAGCACAAAATATATAGAAGTTACTCCATATTACGATGTGAACACGATCAAAATATTGAATTCAAAAGGAACTCATACGGGAGCGATGTTCCGCTTCGGTGGAAAGGATATCTACGCTAAGATCAAACCTGAATATAGGAATATGGATGCGAACTATATTCCTATGTATTTCGACAGCTTTTATGAGTTGGAAAGATACCAGGCTAACGTGAATTCCCAGCTTCCTATGACAAAATTGGAAGCTGCTAAACTTATGGATCCGGATGCTGCAAAGCTGAAAGGTTATTTCACTTCGGTCGTATTTAGTTTTTACAGGGT